>NZ_JAXIOM010000033.1:0-42873 GCF_049311025.1 Arthrobacter sp. 3Tela_A | reverse complement strand
GGGGGGGGGGGGGGGGGGGGGGGGGGGGGGGTGGGGGGGGGGGGGGGGGCGCCCGCCCCCCCCCCCCCCCCCCGCGCCCCAAACGCTGCGGCTACTGCACTACCGGGTAATTGCCGATCACCGGCAGCGAGACCGACGCCGTGAAGGACGTCAGGGCCGTGACCTTTGGGGACGTGTACACCGACGAGCTGGGGGTCACCTGCAGCACCAGCCTGCTCTGCGGCGTCACCAGGTAGGAAATCTCTTCCAGCGGAACGGTAATGGTCCGTTCCGTGCCGTCCAGGATCAGCGGTACCGGAGTCACCTGGTTCCCGGCCACCAGCGAACTGCGGGACTTGTCGATGATCTGGGCATACACATGCGTGTCCGGCGTCCGGGAGGTTCCCCGGTAGGTCAGCGTCAGCTGCGGCGCCCCGAAGACCTGGGTGGCTGCGGCCGGTGCCGTAACGGGCGCGTTGACGGCCACCGGTGCCCATGCCGCAGCAATGACGCCGCCGCTGACAGCGGCCGGAGAGAGCAGCAGGGTTCCCTTACCCGACCCGGTCAGGGCACCCACGGGAGCGGGGTATCCCTCGGCCGCCCGGGTGGTTCCCAGCTGGTCGATGAATTCGAAGCCGGGTCCGGTGGAAACGTCGTTGCCGTCCAGATGCTTGCTGAACCAGTCCAGCACCGCGCCGGTGATGCGGTCCGGCCCGGCCACGCCGGATGAGCACAGTCCGTGTCCGCCGCAGAACTGCAGCATCTTCACCTCGGTGCCCGTGGACTTGATCAGGTTGTAGTTCCGGGTGGCTTCATCGAGGGTGAACAGGGTGTCCACGGTGCCCTGGATGATCAGGGTGGGAGCCGTGATGGAGGTGAACATGCTTTGCGGGGTCAGGGATTCGAAGTAGGCCAGGGACTCCGGGCTCAGGGTGTTCGGGTAGCGCATTCCCTCCCGGCATGCCTTGCGCACCGGCGCGGCCAGCGCGCCGCTGTTGCCAACAAGTTCGCCCAGCTGCCCGGTAACCGTTCCCTCCAGGCAGAGCAGTGTGCCCCAGCCCGATTTGAAAGCGTCGGCCTTGTACAGGCTCGTGGTGAGGTTGTTCCAGGCAATGGTCGGGGCGATCGCGTCCACCCGCTTATCCTGCGAGGCGAGGACAAACTGGATCCCGCCGCCGTAGGAGGCGCCGGCCATGCCCAGCACCGGATCTCCGGGTGCATCCAGTTCAGCTTCGGGCTGCTCGGCAATGAAGTCGATAAGCGCCTGCCCGTCCCGGCCCTCGTAGGCAGGGTTGTTGACATACGCTTCCCCGCCGCTGAGGCCGAACCCGCGCGGATCCCACGTCACCACGTTATAGCCGGCTTCCCTCAGCGGCGCGATTCCGATGGAGCCGATCAGGGTGCTGGTGCCGGTGGACGGGATCCGGCTTCCGGGCAGCCCAAACCCGGGCCCCACCATGACGGTGGGTGCCTTTTCCCCTGCCTGCAGGCCCAGCGCCGGGAAGAAATTGGTATGGATTGGCGTCCCGTCAAAGGAGGGAACAACGACGTCGGTACGGACCTTGGGTGCCGGGGGTGCGGCCGGAGCCTGTTCTGCCAGGGCTGAAGCGGGAGGAGCTGCCAGGAAGGAGACAGCAGCTACGGCGCCTGCCACAAGCAGGCCGGAAAGTTTTCGCATGGGAACCTCTTCTGTGACGACGTTGTCAGGCCGGCTCATTGCTACCGGCCAGTAGGGTAGCCCGAGACTAGGGTGCCTAAAGATTCCGGGACAAGGTCCGGGTGCCGTTGCAGCCGCAGAAACCGGCAATTTTTTCCCGCGCCGGCGGAGACGGGCTCAGGTGGCCGGGGTGCCCGCGACGGCTGCCAGCGCTGGATCTGCGGAGCAGTGCGAGGTGAGGTGCAGTTTCTGCGCATAGTCACTGGCCGTGAAGAGCACCAGTCCGTCGGCATGGACCGCAGCGAAGGTGTACTCGGACTCGGGCGGTGCCCCGGGGCCGGGAGTGCGGGCGGAAAGCATCTCGGCGCCGGCCGAGACCAGGACCGCCTGGGCCAGGTCCCGGGCGTTTTCCGGGGAGGCGGGCGGCGGGCCGGTGAGCTCGAGCGAAAGCAGATGCCGCCGTGCTCCGGCGGTTGGGCCGGGGAGGCTCCCCGCTGCCGGAGCCGGCCCGGGGAGGGAACAAACAACCGGATGCGGGGCCGGGAGACCGTCTGCTGCGGCACTTCCGTCCGGCGTGGTCCACCCGGAGGTGCCCAGCGCCGCGATGACGGAGCCGGCTGTGTCCTGCTGCGCTTCGCTGATTTCAGCGGCGGTAAGTTCGGCGCCGCCGGTCCCCCAGCCGGCGGCGGGGGCAGCAGGCGGCTGGGGGGAAGCCGAGCCTGCTACCAGCACGATCCCGGCGGCTACGACGCACAAGGAGCGTGGATCTGGCCTTCTCATCTGCGGCATTGTGCCGGTGAGAAGAAAATCTGTCGAGAGTGGTTGCCTATGCTGCGTTCACGCAGCGCGGGATGCGGTTCCAGTTGCGGCGGCACAGAGTGCGCGGCAGCCGCGGCCGTGGAGTCAGCCGGGCCGGAAGCCCCTTGCAATGCCTAAGCATCTTCCATCCGTCCTTTTGCTCGCTGTAGTTTCTGTGATTGCTGCGCTTTCGTTCCTGCGCTGTCACTCCTGCGCTGTCACTCCGCCCTCCCCCTCACGCTAAACCCGAACCCGGAAAGTGGACATGGGGAGAACTACCCATGCAACCGGCTTTCACTTGCGGCGTTAGGCTGGTATGCGAACATCTGCCCGCTAACAGGAAGGCTGCCATGCGCGCCACCATCATCCACGGCCCCGGAGACATCCGCGTTGAGGACAGGGACTACCCGCAGGTGCTGCGCGGCAGCGACGCCGTGGTGCGGGTCAGCGCAGCGTGCGTGTGCGGATCAGACCTGTGGCCCTACCGCGGAATCCGCGAGACCCCGCAGCCCCGGGCCATTGGACATGAGTTTGTCGGTGTGGTGGAAAGCGTGGGCGCGGACGTTACGTCCCTGGCCCCCGGTGACTTCGTCATTGCGCCCTTCACCGGCAACTGCGGCAAGTGCCCGGCCTGCCGCACGGGCGTCACGGTCGCGTGTGAGGAACTGGTGGGCTGGGGCAGCAAGGACACCCACGGTGATTACGTCCAGGGCGCGCAGGGCGAAGCGGTCCGGGTGCCCAACGCCGAGGCAACACTGGTCAAGGTTCCGGGGATCACCGATCCAGATGACGCTCTGCTGTCGGACCTGCTTACCCTCTCCGACGTCATGGGAACCGGCCACCACGCCGCGGTCAGCGCCGGTGTGGCTCCCGGTGCCACCGTGGTGGTGGTGGGCGACGGCGCCGTCGGGCTCTGTGCCGTGCTCGCCGCCTCGCGGCTGGGCGCAGGGCGGATCATTGCCATGTCCCGGCATGAGGACCGGGCAGCACTTGCCCGTGAGTTCGGTGCCACGGACGTCGTTGCCGAACGCGGCAAGGAAGGCGCTGCCCGGGTGCGGGAACTGCTTGGCGGTGTGCCGGCCGACGCCGTGCTGGAGTGCGTTGGCACGGCGGAGTCGATGGACCAGGCCCTGCGCTGCACCCGTCCCGGCGGCCGGGTCGGCTTTGTGGGTGTCCCTGCCGGGGGAGCGGAACTGCCGATCGGCGTCCTGTTCGCCAAAAACATCACGGTGGGCGGCGGCATGGCACCGGTGCGCACGTATCTGCCGGAACTGCTGGAGGACGTTCTGGCGGGAAAGATCCGCCCGGGCAGGGTTTTCGACTCCGTGCTCTCACTGGAAGAGGCCCCCAAAGCCTACGAAGCCATGGACCAGCGCAAGGCCGTCAAGGTGATGCTGAAGCCCTAGCCAGGTCCACGCATGCTGTGACTTCTTGCACAACTGCAATTTTGCAGTTGTGAAAATTTGTGAGTAGTGACAAAGTAGTTCGGTGAGTCAACTACTTTCCCTCCGCGACCGTAAACGCGCCGAGACCTGGGCCGCGCTGCATGCCGCTGCCGCCCGGCGGGCGCTGAAAGACGGTCTGGAAGGGGTCAACGTTGAAGTAGTAGCGGACGAGGCAGGTGTCTCGACCCGGACCTTCTTCAACTACTTCCCGTGCAAGGAAGATGCCGTCCTCGGTCTGACGGAACCGTCGGTTGAGCCGGCCATGCTGGAAGCCTTCGATATTGAGGGCGATCTCCTCACCGAAGTCAGCCGGCTTATGCTGTCCGTCCTGCGCACCATCCAGGGCGGTGACGACTCAGCCGAACTCCGCGGACGCATCTACGAGGCCTATCCGCACCTGCGCCACCGCCGCTACCAGTACATCCTCAAGGTCGAGCAGCTTGTCCTTGAGACGGTGCGCAGCCAGCTCGCGGACTCCCGCCGCTGGCGCGAGCAGCCGGCGAACTCACCCTGGCACGGGCACGACGTCGACGACGTCGCCTTCACGATTGTCCTCACGGCCAGCACGCAGATGCGGTACGTGATGCAGAAAACCTGGTCTACCCCCACCTCCACCGCCCAGTTCCAAGCCCTTGATCAGGGCCTGGAACTGCTCAGAGACGTCTTCAAGGAACTCCTATGACAAAAACAGCTGCCGCTGCAGCGCCTGCGGGCAACGGGAAAAAACCCAGCCTGGTGCTGGTCTTCACCGCACTGGTGCTGGCCATGCTCCTCTCGGCGCTGAACCAGACCATCCTCGGCACCGCCCTGCCCACCATCGTGGGTGAACTCAACGGTGCCAACCTGATGCTCTGGGTGATCACGGCCTTCATCCTGGCTTCCACCGTGATGATGCCGATCTACGGCAAGCTGGGCGACCTGATCGGCCGCAAGTACCTGCTGGTCGCAGCGATCATTATCTTCCTGGCCGGCTCGGTTGTCGGTGCGCTGTCCCCGGACATGACCTGGCTGATCGTTGCCCGGGTTATCCAGGGCATTGGTGCCGGCGGCCTGATGATCCTCTCCCAGGCCATCATCGCCGACGTCGTTCCGGCGCGTGAGCGCGGCAAGTACATGGGCTGGATGGGCGGCGTGTTTGCGTTCTCCTCAGTGGTCGGCCCGCTGATCGGCGGCTGGCTCACTGAAGGGCCGGGCTGGCGCTGGACCTTCTGGTTCAACATTCCCGTGGGTCTCCTGGCACTGCTCGGTGCCCTGTTCTTCCTCAAGCCGCGCGCGGTCACGTCACGTCCCAAGATCGACCTGTGGGGCATGGTCTTCATCGCCCTGGCCACCACCGGCCTGGTCCTGGTCAGCAGCTGGGGCGGCAGCACCTATGAGTGGTCCGACCCGGTAATCCTGGGCCTGATCGGCGGAACCATCATCTCCGCCGTCGTTTTCGTGATGGTCGAACGCCGTACCGCGGAACCGATCATTCCCATGGAGCTTTTCCGCGACCGCAACTTCAACCTCTCCACCGCCTCGGGCCTGCTTACCTCCGTGGCGATGTTCGGTGCCATCGGCTACCTGCCCACGTACCTGCAGATGGCCACCGGCGCCAGCGCCACCGAGGCGGGCATGCTGATGATCCCGATGATGGGCGCCCTGCTCTTCAGCTCGGTGCTCTCCGGTTCCCTGGTCTCCAAGACCGGACGCTACAAGTGGATGCCCATTGCGGGCTCCGCCATCATGGTCCTGGCCCTGTTCCTGATGGGAACCATCACGGCGGACTCCCCGGTCTGGCAGCTGTGTGTGTACATCGGCGTCCTGGGCCTCGGCCTGGGCCTGAACATGCAGATCCTGGTCCTGGTGGTGCAGAACTCCTTCCCCATGCGGCAGGTGGGCACTGCTACCGCAGCGAACAACTACTTCCGCCAGATCGGCGCAACCCTGGGCTCCGCCGTCGTCGGCAGCCTGTTCGCGCACCGGCTCTCCGACCTGCTCGCGGACCGGCTTCCGGCCAGCGCCGCGGCAGCGACCGGAGGCGGCAACTCGCTCACGCCGAAGCTTGTCCACGAACTGCCGGAGGCAATCCAGGACATCATCATCCGGTCCTACAACGAGGCCCTGATTCCGCTGTTCCTCTTTATGGTTCCCATGGCCGTCGTGGCAACGATCCTGTGCCTGTTCATCAAGGAAAAGCCGCTCGCCACCCGCCTGGAGCCGGAGGTGATGCCCGAGGCCATCGGTGAAGGCAACGTGCTTATCAGCACGGAGGACGAGGGCAACGGCCCCAGCACCACCGAGCTGCGGCAGGTCAGCGCGTCCACGCCGCGCTGAGCAGACGCTACATCCAGATAACAGAAACTGCCCGTATGAGCGCTCATACGGGCAGTTTCTGTAATCTCGTTGGGATTGGGATTGGGATTGGGATTGGAAGGGGCTAGGCGACGGTGGTGCCGAACACCATTCCCAGCAGGTAGGTCACCGCTGCCGCACCCAGGCCGATGGCCAGCTGGCGCAGGCCGCGCTTGAGCGGGGAAGCTCCGGAAAGCAGGCCCACGACGCTGCCGGTCAGCACCAGGGCGATTCCCACCAGCGTGCAGGAGAGGACGACGGCGGCGACCCCGCTCATCCCGAACAGGTACGGGATAACGGGGATGATGGCACCGGAGGCGAAGAAGCAGAAGCTGGAAATCGCTGCTCCGAGGCCGGTGCCGACCGTCTCGTGTTCGTCCGTGCCGGTCTCCTCCATCTTTTCCGGCTGCAGGGACAGGGACGGGTCGCAGTCGCAGGAATACAGGCCCATGCGTTCCGCTGCGCGGTGTTCGGCGGCTTCCCTGGACATGCCGCGGGCCCGGTAGACCAGAACCAGTTCGTTGGCGTCGATGTCCAGCGACTTGGCTGCGGACAGGGTTATCTGCGTGGGCCGGGACGCTTCGAGCAGTTCCCGCTGGGAGCGCACCGATACGTACTCACCGGCACCCATGGAAAGGGCACCGGCCAGCAGGCCGGCAATGCCGCTGAAAAGCACAAACGTGCTGGAGACGCCGGTGGCGCCGATGCCCATGACCAGGGCCAGGTTGGAGACCAGGCCGTCGTTGGCGCCGAACACGGCGGCCCGGAAGTTCCCGGAAAGCCGGGTGCGGCCGCGGGTCGCGAGACCACGCACCACCTCTTCATGAATCTGTTCATCGGCAGCCATGGCACTGGTGGCGTTGGGGTCGTCGCTGTAGGGGGAGCGGCCTTCAGCGCGCTGGGCCAGGGCCAGCACAAACACTGACCCGAACCGGCGGGCCAGCAGGCCAAGGGCGCGGTTGCGCAGGGAGGGGCGCATCGGTTTGTCTGCGTCCGGGCCAAGCAGCTGCCGCCAGTGCGCCTCATGCCTGCCCTCGGCCTCGGCCAGAGCCAGCAGGATGTCCCGCTCTTCGCCTTCACGGCGCTCGGCGAGGTAGCGGTAAGTGGCTGCTTCGGCCTTTTCATCGGCCAGGTATTGCCGCCACCGGCGGCGCTCGGCCGGGCTGGGCTGGGGACGCTCAGGGGGAGAATCCCCGTGGGCTGACTGGTTTTTCACACACGCTCCTGGTCATGGCCGGAGCGGGCAGGGAGGCTCCGGCCAGCAATCGAAAACTGACCGAAGGTCTCGCTCGCCCCGATGCCGTGCACCGCGGGTGGACTGCCGGGCTGCTGGTGCAGCCAGTATGTCGACAGGCCTCGGAACCAGGTCCAATTTTCGATGCGGCCAAAGCCGAAACTAAGATTGGATATGTACCGGAGCTACTCCCCTTCAGCTTTTTAGTGTAGCCCAGACCAGTCGGAATTCTCCTAGGAGAGTGAACGAAAGAATGCAGGTCTACCACCCCCTGGCCGGGTACCTGAGCACGGCCGAGCAACGGATAGAGTTCAAAGCGTGAGTAAAGCTTCCAAGGGATTTCCTGATTTTCACCGGCCGTGGATGCGCCACTACGCCGAAGGCGTGCCGCAAAACCTCCAGCTGCCTAAAGGCTCGCTGGTTGACATGGTGGAGGAATCCATCAGCCGGTACGGTTCCAAGCCGGCCCTGCAGTTCTTTGGCGCCACCACCAGCTACCGTGAAATGGGCGAGCAGATCCGGCGTGCCGCTGCCGGCCTGAAGCGCCTGGGCGTGGGGCCCGGGGACCGTGTGGCCCTGGTCCTTCCCAACGCCCCGCAGCACGTGGTGGCCTTCTACGCTGTGCTTCGCCTGGGCGCAGTGGTCGTGGAGCACAACCCGCTGTACACCGACCGCGAACTCCGCCACCAGTTCGAAGACCACGGCGCCACGGTTGCCATTGTCTGGGACAAGGTTGCGGACAGGATTCAGGCCCTGCCGGCGGATATCCCGGTACGCACCATTGTCTCGATTGACCTGATCAGCGCCATGCCCCGTACCACCCGGCTGGCGCTGAAGCTTCCCCTTCCGGCGGCCCGCCGCAGCCGCAGTGCCCTGGCTCCGGAAAAGAAACCCCGCAGCGCCGGGCGCCGGATAGTTCCCTGGAAGGAGCTGCTGGACCACCGGCCGCTGCCGCGCCGTCATCCGCACCCGAAGGCGGAAGACCTCGCTGCCATCCAGTACACCTCCGGCACCACGGCGGATCCAAAGGGTGCCATGCTCAGCCATGCCAACCTCCTGGCCAACGCGGCCCAGGGCCGGGCGTGGATTCCGGGGCTGCGGTTGGGCAAGGAAACCGTCTACGGTGTCCTGCCGATGTTCCACGCCTACGGCCTGACTCTCAGCCTCACCTTCGCCATGAGCATCGGTGCCAAGCTGGTCCTGTTCCCGAAGTTCGACGTGGACCTGGTGTTGAAGGCGGCCAAGAAGACCCCGCCCACGTTCCTGCCTGCAGTGCCGCCGATCTATGACCGGATCGTGGCGGGGGCGAAGGAGCAGGGCATCTCCCTGAAAGGCGTGCGCTTCGCCATTTCCGGGGCCATGAACCTGCCGGCCGCAACGGTGGATGCCTGGGAGAAGGCAACCGGCGGCTACCTGATCGAGGGGTACGGCCTGACCGAAACGTCACCGGTCGCCTTGGGCAACCCGATGGGTCCCACCCGCAAGGCCGGCACTGTTGGCGTGCCGTTCCCGCTGACTGACATCAAGGTGGTGGATCCGGA
The DNA here is from genome assembly GCF_049311025.1 of Arthrobacter sp. 3Tela_A. Lineage (NCBI taxonomy): Bacteria > Bacillati > Actinomycetota > Actinomycetes > Micrococcales > Micrococcaceae > Arthrobacter > Arthrobacter sp. 3Tela_A. Next base: position 33,885 of record NZ_JAXIOM010000033.1, on the reverse strand, counting down.
GGATCCCACCAAGGAACGCCGCCGCGGTGAAGCCGGGGAGCTGCTGATCCGCGGGCCGCAGGTGTTCCAGGGGTACTGGAACAAACCGGCGGAAACCCGGGCTGCACTGCTCGACGGCGGCTGGTTCCGCACCGGTGATATCGTCTCGGTGGATGACGACGACTTCGTCACCATCCGGGACCGGATCAAGGAACTGATTATTACCGGCGGCTTTAACGTTTCTCCCTCCGAGGTCGAGGAAGCGCTCAAGCGCCACCCGGCCGTAGCGGAAGCCGCCGTCGTAGGCCTGACCCGGACCGGCGGCGGGGAAGACGTGGTGGCCGCCGTCGTCGCCCGTCCTGACATGAAGTTCGACGCCGATGAACTGCGATCCTATGTGCGGGCGGAACTGGCAGCCTACAAGGTGCCGCGCCGCATCGTGCAGATTCCGGACCTGCCCAGGTCACTGATCGGCAAGGTGCTCCGGAGACACGTCAAAGAGTCGCTGCTGCACAAGGGAACCGGCCACGAGGCCGGACCTACAACCTAGACGGGGGAATTCAATGGACAGCCAGCCCGGCTCCAGTCCGAACGTGTCCGAGTCGAAACGGCTGACGGGACACTGGAACGACGGCCTGGGCCATGCGGCCCTGCGCTCAGCCCAGCTGCTGCTGGTCCTGCTGCTGGTCAGTGTGGCGGTCTACGGCCTGACCCGAGTGACCCTGGTGGTCATTCCGCTGCTGCTCGCCCTGATCCTGGCAGCGGCGATCGCGCCGTTCGTGAACTGGCTGCGCCGCAAGGGCTGGCCGGGTGCGCTGGCCACCGGCACGTCATTCCTGCTGCTCCTGGCGGTATTCGGCGGACTCATCACCGGGATCGTCTTCGCGGTTCGCAGCGAGTGGTCCACCCTGGTGGACCAGGCGGTGGCCGGATTCGACAAGCTGTACTCCATGGTCCAGGACGGGCCCTTCGCAGTAGACGACTCGGCAGTTTCCGGCGCCCGGGACGCTGTCCTTGATTTCGCGACGTCCTCCACCGTGGGCAACGGGGCCATCGCCGGCATCTCGGCAGCAGGCTCCTTCGTCACCGGGTTTGCCCTGATGGCTGTGGTGTTGTTCTTCTTCCTCAAGGACGGGGACAAGATCTGGGCCTTCATCCTGCGCTGGTTCCGAGGCGAACGACGGGACAAGATGGCCCTGGCCGGAGCACGGACCATGGAGGTGCTGGGCGGCTATGTCCGCGGCACCGCGATCGTGGCAGCTGTGGATGCCATCTGCATCGGTGCCGCGCTGTTCATCCTCGGAGTGCCGCTGGCGCTGCCGCTTTCAGTAATCGTGTTCGTTGGATCCTTCATTCCGCTGGTTGGCGCCACCGCCGCCGGCGTCCTGGCTGCGCTGATCGCCCTCGTAGCCAACGGGCCGGTCGTGGCCCTGGTTGTGGTGATCGTGATCATCGCGGTGAACCAGCTCGAGGGCAACTTCCTGCAGCCCGTGGTCATGGGCAGGACGCTGAGCATCCATGCCCTGGTCATCCTGCTGGCGCTGACCGCCGGAACGATCCTCGCCGGCATCATCGGTGCGATCCTCTCGGTCCCGATTGCCGCCGTCGGCTGGGCCGTGATCAAGGTCTGGACCGGGGAAGACACCGGCGATCCCGAAGAAGTGGCGGAGGTCGCCTCACCCGAGCAGGACCTGGACACCCCTGAAATGGGAAGCACCGGGGCCGGACGGGCAGGGGATTAACCGTCCGGACCCGGTGCGGTACCGGGGGCCGGCAAACACCGGCGTTCTATGTTCGAAAACTATTGTTTATTCACGCTAATGCGCCGCTGAACCACGGGTCAATTAGGGTGAAATGTGCCGCATCCGCCGCGACTTATGGCGGTCGGTACGGCCGCAGGCACTGCCGTCCGGGTCCCGGAGGCAGCTGAAGAGGGAACGAGAGGACGGCTGCGCTGATGAAGGCTCTTTCGGTCGAACCAAGCAATGCGCCCATTGCCATCGGTTCCCGGATCCGCACTGCCCGGCAGGCCCGCCACCTCACTATTGAGCAAGTGGCAGATTCCACCGGACTGACCAAGGGTTTCCTCAGCCGCGTGGAACGGGACCTCACCTCACCGTCGGTAGCCTCCCTGGTAACGCTCTGCCAGGTGCTCTCCATCTCCATCGGGGACCTGTTCCTGCCGCCGCAGACCACGCTCGTCCGCTGGCCGGATGCGCCGGGAATCAACCTTGGCGGCAACGGCATCAACGAACGGCTCATCACTCCGCGCACTGAACGCCGGGTCCAGGTGATCCGTTCGGAGATTGCGCCCGGGGGCACCGGCGAATCCGATCTGTACTCAGTGGACTGCGACGTCGAGGTGCTCCACGTCGCCGAAGGCCGGCTTGAACTGGTTTTCACCGCCGAGACCATGAACCTCACGGCAGGGGACACCGTGACATTCCCGGGCAGGGAACCGCATTCCTGGCGCAACCCGGACCCGCTGGCCTCCGCCGTGGTGATCTGGACGCTGGTCAGCCCCGGCTCCGCCTAGCTCCCTTCCCAACCGGGTGCCGCGGCGAGCAGAGTTGGCGCATGCACCCGGACCGTGAGCTGACTGAACGCCGCATTGCCCGATTTCTGGCCCAGCGGCTGCCGCCGCACCTCTGGACGTCTCCCGTGCCGTTGCAGGCCGCCGCGTGGAACTGCCCCGGGGAGCCGGTGACTTTCGCGGAAGCAACCGCCCAGGAATACACGCCGGTGTCCCCGGGGGCCCGCTGGGGCCGGCCCTGGGGAACCACCTGGTTCCGGCTGTCCGGCACGGTGCCCGCTGCAGAGCCGGGCTTGGTGCCGGAAGCGCTGATCGACCTGGGATTCAGCACCGATATGCCCGGCTTCCAGGCCGAGGGGCTGGTCTACGACGCCGAAGGGAACGTGCTTAAGGCGCTCGAATCCACCAACATGGCTGTCCCGCTGTCCCAGGAACCGGGAGCCGGCCTGCTGCTCTGGGTGGAAGCCGCTGCGACCCCGAACGTGATTGGGGACTTCAGCTTCCTGCCCACTCCGCTGGGCAGCCCGGACACGGCAGGCAGCGGCCCGCTCTACGTGTTCCGCCGGGCCGAGACCGCACTGCTCGATGTGCAGGTCCATGAGCTGGCCCAGGACTTCTCCGTGCTCTGGGGTCTGATGCACGAACTTCCGATGGACTCCCCGCGCCGGCACGAACTGCTGCGGGCGCTTCAACGCGCCGCTGCCGCCGTCGACCCGCAGGACGTGTCCGGTACGGCCGCAGCCGCGCGGAAGCTGCTCGAACCAGCCCTCAGCGCGCCCGCTGCGGCCAGCGCGCACCGGATCCACGCCGTCGGGCACGCCCACATTGACAGTGCCTGGCTGTGGCCCGTGCGCGAGACCCGCCGGAAGGTGGCACGCACCTTCGCCAATGTGCTCGCCCTGATGGAGACGGACCCGGACTTCGTGTTCACGGCATCTTCGGCCCAGCAGTACGCCTGGCTCGAGGAAGACCATCCGGCGCTCTTTGCCCGTGTGGCGGCAAGGGTCGCAGAAGGACGCTTTGTCCCGGCGGGAGGCATGTGGGTCGAAGCGGACACCAACCTGCCCTCCGGGGAATCACTGGTCCGCCAGTTCACCTTCGGCAAGCGGTACTTTCTGGAAGCCTTCGGCGTCGAACCGCTGGACGTCTGGCTGCCCGATTCCTTCGGCTACTCCGGGGCACTGCCGCAGCTGATCCGGGCGGCCGGGTCCCGCTGGTTCCTCACCCAAAAACTGAGCTGGAACGAATCCGACGTGATGCCCCACCACACGTTCCTCTGGGAGGGAATCGACGGCACCCGGGTGTTCACCCACTTCCCGCCGGTGGATACCTACAACTCGGCGCTGACCGGCCAGGAGCTGGCCCGCGCTGAGCGGCAGTTCCGCGAAAAGGGTGCCACGAACCTCTCCCTGGTTCCCTTCGGCTGGGGCGACGGCGGCGGCGGTCCAACCCGGGAGATGCTCGCCGCCGCGCACCGCACCGCCTCGCTGGAAGGTTCCCCGCAGGTGCAGCTGTCCAGCCCGCAGGCGTTCTTTTCCGCCGCGGAAGCCGACTACGCTGATCCTCCGGTGTGGTCGGGAGAGATGTATCTTCAGTTCCACCGCGGCACCTACACGTCCCAGGCCCGGACCAAACGCGGCAACCGGCGCAGTGAGGCCCTGCTCCGGGAAGCTGAGCTCTGGGCCGCGTCCGCTGCCGTCCGCTGCGGCACGGACTACCCTTACCAGGAGCTTGAAACCGCCTGGAAAACCGTGCTGCTGGGGCAATTCCATGACATCCTGCCCGGATCCTCCATCGCCTGGGTGTACCGGGACGCCGAACGGGCGTACGCCGAAACGGCAGAGCATCTCGAGCGGATCATTGACCGGGCCCAGCGGGCACTGGCGCAGGAGGGAAGCAGGCCGCTGGTGTTCAACGCGGCACCAGTCGCCCTGCGGGGCATCGCTGCGATGGGCGCAGCCGCGGAGCCCGCGGCGCCGGCCGCCGCTCGGTTCCAGGCGCACGACGGCGGCTGGGAACTGTCCTCCGACCACCTCACGGCCCGCTTCGGCGCCACCGGCACCCTTACCTCGCTGCGCGGTGAGAGCGGCCGCGAACTGGTGGTCCCCGGCGAAGAAGCAAACCACTTCCAGCTCTTCCGCGACACGCCCAACCAGTGGGACGCCTGGGACATCGACGCCGCAGACCGCGCCGATGCGCTCTCGCTGCGCGGAGAACTCTCCCGGGACGGGGACTCTCTGGTGCTGAACTGCGCCTTCGGCCGATCATCACTGCGCCAGAGGATCTCCCTGAGCCCGAACGGGCGGGCGCTCGACCTCGAAATCGACGTGGACTGGCATGAAGAGCAGAAGCTGCTGAAACTCGGCTTCCCAGTGGCAGTGCTGGCTGACCGGGCGACGGCGGAAATCCAGTTCGGGCACATCCAGCGCCCCACCCATGCCAACACTTCCTGGGACCACGCCCGCTTCGAGGCGCCCGCCCACCGCTGGGTGCATGCCGGGGAGCACGGCAGGGGAGTGGCCCTGGCGAATGACTCGACGTACGGCTACGACATTTCCCGGACCGGTTCCCGGGACGCCGGCACCGGCACCCTGCTGCGCGCCTCCCTGCTGCGTGCTCCGCTCTTTCCGGATCCCGGCGCCGACCAGGGCAGGCACACGTTCCGGTTCGCGCTGCGTCCGGACGCAACCGTGGCCGAGGCTGTGCAGGAGGGGTACCGGCTGAACCTGCCCCTGCGTACGGTCAGCGGTGCCGGCGCTGAAAGTATCCCTCCGCTGGCAGTCCTCACTCCCGGCAGTGTGCTGGTGGAGGCCGTCAAGCTGGCGGACGACCGCTCCGGCGACGTTGTCCTGCGGCTCTACGAGTCCCTCGGCGGGCACACGAAGGCGCTCCTCACAGCCGGTTTCCCGGCCCGGAGTGCAGTGCCCGCTGATCTGCTCGAACGGGACACCGGCGCAGAACTGCTCCGCCGCCGGGACGGCCGCTGGGAGCTGGGCTTCAGGCCGTTTGAAGTGAAGACCGTGCGCCTGGCCCGGTCAGCCGTTCCAGGTAAGCCACCGCACCGTTGATATCCGTTCCGGACGATCGGTAGCCGATGTACCCGTCGGGGCGGATTACCAGCACCTCGGGCCGCCGGGGTGAGAGGCCAAGCCGTTCAAACGCCAGCCCGCTGACGTCCTCGATGATGCCCGGCCCGGAGGCCGTGAGTGTGCTGCCGACCACCAGGCGCTGCACGCTGAGCAGCCGGCCAAGCCCGGCCAGCGCAGCGTGGAGCTGCTGCGGGGTGTCTTCCGGCCAGCCCGGCCCGGTGAGCAGGACGTGGAAGCCCGGAGCGGACACCAGGTCCTGCAGGCGGCGTTCCTTCTGCTGGTAGTGCACGACGGCGTCGGGCAGCCGGTCGCCCGGCCGCGGACCGGAGGCGAGCACAGCCGGCAGGCGGTTGGCGCCCGTGGCGGTCATGGCGCTGCCGCGGTAGTGGATGCCCAGCTGGGACATGGTGCGGAACGCACGGCTGCGCAGGCGCTCACTGGCCGCCAGCGACGGCGCCAGGGCGGGCAGCAGCTTGGTGCGGGGAAGTTTCTTCAGCGCGCTGCGGCTGGTGGCGAGCTTGAACAGCCGGTCAGTGAAGCCCACGATGCCGCGGGCAACCGGCCGGCGTTCGGCGTCGTAGCTGTCGATTAGCTCGTCAGCGGCCAGGCCCCGCGCCCCGAGGGCGAGTTTCCAGCCCAGGTTCAGCGCATCCTGGATGCCGGTGTTCATGCCCTGTCCGCCCACGGGCGAGTGGACGTGGGCGGCGTCGCCGGCCAGGAAGACGGAGCCGGACTGGAAAAACTCGGCCATCTGGTGGGAAAGCCGGAAGCTGCTGATCCACTTCGGATCGTGCAGCAACAGGCCGCCGCCGGAGAACTTGTCTGCGATGCCCTGCAGGTATTCGAGGGTCGTCGCGCTGTTGTCCCCGCGCTCCTTAAGGCTGATCATGCGCCAGGACGCCGGCTGGCCAAGCGGGAAGAGCACCATAAAGCCGTCGTCAGTCGGGTAGGCGTGCACTGCGCCGGGCGCGGCGCCGTCGACCTCCAGATCGGCCAGGACAAAGGTGTCAGCGTAGCCGGAGCCGCGGAAATCCATTCCCGCCCGGCGGCGAACGGTGCTCTCGGCGCCGTCCGCACCCACCACGTAGCGTGCGCGGATCCGGTCGATGCCGCGGTCCTGGCGCTGCACGCGGGCCTCGACGCCGGCGAAAGGGTCATCCGGGACCAGGCGGTCCAGCTCCAGCAGCTCGGCGCCACGCTCCACGCGCACGCCGCGGCTGCCCAGGTAGCGCAGCAGGATGCGCTCGGTTTCGGACTGGGGAAGGAACAGCAGCTGCTGGTGGGCCGAGTCTTCGATTCCGATGTCGAACAGGCCTATCTGGACCGTCTCTTCAGGCAGGTGAAGATGCAGCTGGTGGGCGGGGGTTCCGGCCTGTGCCATCTCGGCACTGATTCCGAACGGGCGCAGCGCTTCCAGCGTGCGCGGCTGCACGGCCAGTGCCCTGGACTGGGTCGAGGGACCCTGCCTGCGGTCGATGATCCTAAAGCTCGTTCCGTAGCCGGCCAGCTGGGCTGCCAGCGCCAGCCCGGTCGGTCCGGCACCCACGATCAGGACGTCGACGTCGTAGTTCATTCCATCATTGTTCGCATAGGAAACCCTGTCCGCCATAGTCACAGCCTAGTCTTGACGCCGATAGGTGTTCCACTTTAGCCTTCCGATAAACATTTGATTCCTATTAGATAACTTGACGGCCCGCGGCAGACCCGGGCCGGCTCGGCGAAACGAACCGGAGAATCACCACCGTGGACATGCCCCAAAACCAGCCGCGCATCACCACCAACGGCAGGGTGGGGCCGATCGACGCCGCCCAGGTTCCCCGCTATGCCGGGGCAGCGACCTATGCCCGTCTTCCGCGGCTTGACCAGGTAGGCCGGGCCGACGTCGCTGTGGTTGGCGTGCCGTTCGACACCGGTGTCTCCTACCGGCCAGGTGCCCGGTTCGGCGGCAACCATATCCGTGAAGCGTCCCGGCTGCTGCGCCCCTACAACCCCGCCCAGGACACGTCACCGTTCGCCAACCTGCAGGTAGCGGACGCCGGAGATCTGGCGGTCAACCCGTTCAACATCAATGAGGCCATCGAGACCATCCAGGCCGGAGCGCTGGACCTGACCGAAGACGGCACCCGGCTGCTGACACTCGGCGGGGACCACACCATTGCCCTGCCGCTGCTCCGCGCAGCTGCCGAGCGGGCCGGGGAACCAGTGGCCCTGCTGCACTTCGATGCGCACCTGGATACCTGGGACACCTACTTCGGCGCCGAGTACACCCACGGCACGCCGTTCCGCCGTGCGGTGGAGGAAGGGATCCTGGATACCGAAGCGATCTCCCATGTGGGTACCCGCGGCCCGCTGTACGGCAAGAAGGACCTGGAAGATGACCGCCGTTTTGGCTTTGGCATCGTCACCAGCTCCGATGTGTTCCGGCAGGGAGTCGACGAAGTAGTGGCGAAACTCCGCGACCGCATCGGGAACCGGCCGCTCTACATCTCCGTGGACATCGATGTGCTGGACCCCGCCCATGCCCCGGGTACCGGCACCCCGGAAGCCGGCGGCATCACCAGCCGCGAACTGCTTGAAATCCTGCGCGGCATGCGCGGACTGAACCTCATCGGCGCTGACGTGGTGGAAGTGGCGCCCGCCTACGACCACGCGGACATCACCGCCGTCGCCGCCTCCCACGTGGCCTACGACCTCATCACACTGATGGGCCTGAACTCATGAGCGCTGAAGCGGGCACTGCGGTGCGCAACGGCGGGGATCTGGTGGTCGAAACCCTGGAAGCACTCGGCGCAACCACGGTCTTCGGCATCCCGGGCCAGCATGCCCTGGGCCTCTTTGATGCCCTCTCGCGCTCGACCCTGGAGTTTGTGTCCTCCCGGGTGGAGAACAATGCCGCCTTCGCCGCGGACGGCTTCACCCGTGCCACGGGAACGGTCGGCGTCCTGTTCCTCTCCACCGGACCCGGTGCCCTGACCTCGCTGGCCGGGCTGCAGGAAGCGTATGCCACCGGCGTGCCCATGGTTGTGGTGGCCAGCCAGATCCCCATCGAAGGCCTGGGTGCCCGGCGGCGCGGGATGCTGCACCAGCTTGATGACCAGAAAGCCTCCGCTGCCAACGTCACCAAGAGCCAGCGCCTGATCCAGCACGCCTCCGGAATCCCCTCGGCCATCCAGGACGCCTGGACTGAAGCGATTTCCGCGCCCATGGGGCCGGTCTGGGTCGAGGTGCCGCAAAACGTGCTGCTGGCACCGGTGATGGTTCCTGCTGTTGAGGACGCGCTCGCGGAGCCTTTCGACAACCCGCCGCGCAGCGAGCTGGTGACCGAGGCCGTGAAATGGCTTGGCTCCGCGCAGCGCCCGGCGATCATAGCCGGCGGCGGCACCCGCCGGGGCCATGCCGAGGAGTCCCTGCTCTCCCTGGCTGAGAAGCTCCACGCCCCGGTGATCTGCACGCCAGGCGGAAAGGGGGCGTTCCCGTGGAACCATCCGCTGTCCCTGCAGTCCTGGGTTGAGGACAGATATGCAACGGACCTGCTGGAAGACGCTGACGTCCTGCTGGTGATCGGTTCTTCGCTGGGTGAGATCACCTCCAACTACTTCACCTTCGCCCCGCGCGGACGCATTATCCAGATCGATGCCGAGCCCCGGGTGCTTGAATCAAACGGACCTGCCCTTGGCATCCGGGCCGACGCCGGCCAGGCATTGACGGCACTCGACGCCGCACTGCCGGTTCGGGATGCGATCCCGGACTGGCACGGAAAAACCGCTGAAGATCTCACCGCAGATACCCTGGCCCGGATCACTGCGCGCCTGGACGCCCAGGACCTGGACCTGGAACGGAAATTCATGGCGGACATCCGCGCCGCGGTACCGGCCGGGATGCAGACCTTCTGGGACATGACCATCGCCGCCTACTGGGCCTGGAGCTGCTGGGACGCCGGGACCGGCCAGTTCCACTCGGCACAGGGCGCCGGCGGGCTGGGCTACGGCTACCCTGGTGCCCTTGGCGCTGCGGTGGGAACCCGGGAACGGGTCCTGGCTGTCTCAGGTGACGGATCGGCAATGTACTCAATTGCCGAACTTGCCACCGCCCGCCAGCACGACCTTCCGGTGACCTGGCTGATTGTGGACGACGGCGGCTACGGAGTGCTGCGCGAGTACATGGTGGATGCCTTTGGGAAGGCAACGGCCACGGAGCTTGCCGGTCCGGACTTCGTGAAGCTGGCAGAGTCCTTCGGAGTGCCGGCGCGCCGGACAAATCCGGAAGGGGTCCGGCAGGCACTTGAAGAATCCTTCGCGCAGGATGGGCCGAACGTGGTGGTTGTACAGACGCTGCTGCGGCTGTTCGCTCCGACGCACCTGGCGAACTAAACGTTCGGAAACCTTCCAGTTGACGGCGGTAAAGTTACCTCAGGCAACTATAGGAGGTCGACGGTGAAGGCAACTGGACGCAGCGGTGCCGCGGAAAGAAGGAGGTCCCGATGGATTTCCTGATCCTGCTGATTGGACTCCTATTCGGTACGGTGCTGGTGGTGGGCATCGGCGAGCGGGTCCGGCTGCCCTACCCGGTGCTGATGCTGATCTTTTCGGCGCTGTTCGCCTTCCTGCCGATGATTCCGGAGATTCACATTGATCCCGAACTCATCCTGCCGCTGTTCCTGCCGCCGTTGCTCTACGCCGCGGCCCAGCGCAGCTCCTGGTCCGTTTTCCGGCTGCGCTGGCGTTCCCTGGTGCTGCTGGCGGTAGCCCTGGTGGCGGTGACCGTCGGGGTGGTTGCCGGCGTGGCCTGGATGATCGTCCCCGCTCTTGGGGTTCCCGCTGCGATAGCCCTGGGTGCGATCGTGGCTCCACCCGACCCGGTGGCCGTGGAAGCGGTGGCCGGCAAGGTCAACATGCCCCGGCGGCTCATCACGGTCCTGCAGACCGAGGGACTGTTCAACGATGCGATCGCGATCGTGATCTTCCAGGCGGCCGTGACCGCAGCAGTCAGCGGCGGGGAAGTCGGTTGGTCGATTGTGCCCAGTTTCCTGCTCGGGGCAGCCGGAGCCGTGGTGCTGGGCCTTGCCATGGGCTGGCTGGTGGGTGCGCTCAACCGGTTTGTGCCGAACCTGGTGGCACGCTCCGCCGTCACGCTCGTGGCGCCCTACGCCGTGTACATCCTCGCCGAGGAACTGCACTTTTCCGGTGTGGTCGCCGTGGTCGTCACGGCCCTGGAGCTTGGCCGCAGGGCCCGTCCGCAGGACTCCGAAGAGCGCCTGACCCGTACCGCTTTCTGGGAAGTGGTTGAGCTGCTGACCACCGGCGTTGCCTTTGGCCTGGTGGGAATCGAAATGCGCTACGTCATCGAAGACGAAGGCCGTGAGATTTTCGGTTTCATTCCCGGTGTGGCGGCGGTCTGCGCAGCGGTGGTCCTGGTGCGCTTCGCGTGGATGTACGGGCTCTACCGGTTCGGCGGCACCGAGCGGCTCAACCGGGTTCCCGGCTCCATGAAGGAAGTCCTGGTCTTGTCCTGGTGCGGAATGAGGGGCCTGGCCACCCTGGCGCTCGCCCTCGCACTGCCGGCCACCACGCTGGCAGGAGAGGTGCTGCCGGGCAGGAACTTCATGATCGTCTGTGCAGGGGCGGTCCTGGTGGTGACCCTGGTGCTTCCCGGCCTGACCCTGCCGTGGCTGATGCGCCGGCTGAAACTGCCCAGTGACCACGGAGCCGTCGCCAAGCAGGAACGTGAACTGGCACGGCGTGCCGAACGGGTGGCCCTGGAAACCATGAAGCGCTCCCGGGCTGCGGAAAAACTTCCGCCGGAGCGGCGCACGGCGCTGGCCCGCCGGATGTCCTCCCTGCACTCCATCCTTGAACGCGACTCGGAATCCGATCCGCAGAAAATGCTGCAGCTCAAGGCCACGCTGGAAGTCATGGACACAGTTCAGCGTGAGGCGCTGGCAGCGGCCCGGAAGGAAGTGCTGGCTGCGCGGAGGCAATCCGGCATGGACCCGGAGGCCGTGGACCGGGTGCTCCGACGCCTGGACCTGCGTACCGTCACCCTGGACCGCGGCAGCCACTGACCATTACAGCGCCGCTCCCGATTCGGCAGGCCGCTACTGCATCGTGAAGCGGCGTGCCACGGTGTCGCTGAGCACCCGGGAGCGGAAGAGCTGCGCCAGCACGGTGTTCCTGGCCCGCATGACCGGTGCCGGCAGCGGGCGGCCCAGCGCCATGTTCAGCCGGGCCTGGGTGGAAGCGACGACGGCGGCCCGCCGGCGTCGGCGGTCGAAGGCAGCCAGCTGCCGGCCCACGTCGGTTCCGTGCACTGCGGCGGCCAGCAGCGGGGCCAGTTCAGCGGCGTCGACCCAGCCGAGGGTCATGCCCTGCCCGCCGATCGGACTGACTTCATGCGCGGCGTCGCCGATCAGCACCGTGCGCCCGTGCACGAGCTGTTTCAGTGCCGTTGTCCGGACCGGGAAAGCGCTGAGCATGGTGCTGGCGGCGGCCTCCGGGGTCCGTCCGGTCCGGGCAGCCACGATCCGGGCAAGGTCCTTGGCATCGGAGTCGGTGTGGAGCGAACGGGTATGAGCCACCCAGCGGCGCTTGCCTCCGGGGAGCGGGAAGGACTCCACGATTCCCTCGGGCTCCAGATACAGCACCCCCACCGGACCGTCGCCGGTGTTGTCCGGAAAGTCGCCCATCAGGTATGAATCGCGCAGCAGCGTGCCGGCCGCCTGCACACCGAGCAGGCCCCGAACGGCCGATCGCGCCCCGTCTGCCGCCACCACCCAGGAGGCGCGGAGAGTGAAATCTTCTCCGGCAGCGGCTCCGGCCAGCGTGACGCCAGTGCCGTCGTCGAGCAGCGAGGTAACGCGGTGCCCGCGCTGCAGGGAGTCGGGATCAAGTTCGTGCAGGCGCGCCTGAAGCACCGTTTCAGTCCGTTCCTGCGGAAGGGCCAGCACGTACGGGTACGCAGTGGAGGTCCTGGCGAAGCTGATGGACACCAGCTCGGTGTCCCGGGTACGGGCTGAACCGGTGCGGATCTGCACGCCCTCGGCTGCCAGCTGCGCACTGACTCCGGTTGCTTCCAGGGCCGCCATGCCCGGCGGATGGATTCCAATGGCCCGGGAGTGCGAACTGCGTACCGTCCGGGCTTCCAGGACCCGGACCCGCAGTCCGTCCTGCAGCGCCAGGATTGCCAGGGCCAGGCCCACCGGCCCGCCGCCCACAACCGCGACGTCGACGTCGACAGGATTCACCGCCCACCCCGCGCCGGGTACACAAGCAGGTTCTGCCACGGGTGCTGGCGCCGGACCTCCCAGCCGGGCGGCGCCACGGCGGTGAGCTCCTGCGCGGTATAGCTGCGGCGGATCGACGTCAGCCCGTCACGGCGGATGAAGGACCGGTGGAAGAAAGGCAGTGTGCCGGCGGAGAACAGCCCGTAGGCCCACGGGCTGCGTTCAATGTCGCTGTGCAGGGACAGTGATCCGGCCAGCTTTTCCGAGTCGGCCAGGATGCCCCGGAATGCTGCATCGTCCAGATGGTGCAGCACATGATTGGAAACCACGACGTCGAACACCGCGCCCTCAGCGACCAGATCCGAGCTCAGTGCGGCACGGAAACTGCACCCGGCCGGAGCCTGGCGCATGGAGGCGTAGGCGTGGGCGCGGGGATCCGGATCGATGCCGGTCACCTGCACGGCCAGGCCGTCCCGCCGGGCCCAGCGGGCCAGGGCACGGGCCAGGTCCCCGCCGCCGGCACCAATATCCAGCACCGTTCCGCCGCCCTGCGCTGCCAGCACGGGCCGCACATACCGGCGGTAGTTCCGCCGCCAGCCGGAGACCACGGCGTTGATCAGCGGAAACTGCGCATACGTTCGCTCCAGCAGCACCGGATCGCAGTCCGGGCGGTCCATCTCCTCCACTGCGTCCATGGCCCGCCGGCTCATTGGGGGCGGCAGGAACGGCGGAGGTCCAATATCCAGCAGACTCACCGCACTATCCGACGGCAGCGGGAACCGGCTCAGCTGCCAGCGCGTTTGCAGCGGCTGCGGCACCGGTTCCGGGAACCCGGGTGAACAGGCCGGTTTCAACCGTCAGCCCGGGGCCGAACGCCATGGAGCAGATCCGCTCGTTGCCGCCGGAGAAAGGCTGTTCCAGGATGTTCTTCAGCACGAACATCACCGTCGCTGAGCTCATGTTGCCGAAGTTGCGCAGGGTTTCCCGGGCGGGTACCAGCTGCTCCTCGCTGAGTTCCAGCTTCGCTTCGACCTTGTCCAGGATGCTGCGGCCGCCCGGATGGATAGCCCAGTGCTCAATATCGTTGTATGCCTGCCCCTCCAGGGACGGATCCCGGGCCAGCAGCGGTTCCAGCGCTCCCACAATGTGGTCATCGATGATGTGCGGAACATAGGTGCCCAGCACCATTTCGAAGCCGTGGTCGCCAATGTTCCACGCCATTGATTCCTCGCCCACCGGCGTGAGCGTGGTTTCAAAGTGGTCCAGCACGATTGCCGGGCTTTCGCCGGGCAGATCACGGGCGGTGATGATGGCAGCGGCGGCACCGTCAGCGAAGAGCGAGGACCCCATGATGATGTCCGGGTCATTTGAGGAGCGCACATGCAGGGAGCACAGCTCGGCACTGACCACCAGGACGACGGCGTCGGGATCGGCGTCGCAGAAGGATTTGGCGGCGCGCATGGCCGGGAAGGCCGCGTAGCAGCCCATAAAACCCAGGTGGTAGCGCTGCACGGAGGGGTTCAGGCCCAGTGCGCGCACCAGCTTGTAATCGGGGCCGGGGTTGAAGAACCCCGTGCAGGAGACAGTGATGACGTGGGTGACGTCTTCCGGGCCGATCCCCGGGCAGTTCTGCACGGCCTTGGTGCCGGCTTCGATGAAGAGTTTCGTGGCCTCGGTGGCGAAAATGTCGTTGCGGGTCTTGGTGGAAGGCATCAGCAGCAGGCCGGTCTGCGGATCGAAGAACTGCGGGTTCTCCGCGGTGGAGTTCAGGGTCAGTTCCTCCAGCGCGGTGCGCCGGGTATCGATGGCGGCTGAATTGAAGCAGGTGTTTACAAGCCGCGTGCCCAGGCGGGTCAGCCCGGGCTGCGCGGCGAAGACGTCACGGACCTGGTCCTGAACCAGGACAGTAGAAGGGACAGCAGTTTCGAGTGATCTGAGCGTAACTGTCATCCTCCATTGTTAGGTGAACTACCTTCAGTACACAATGGCGCGGCGTGGCGCAGCGGCGTGCCGCCCGGACGCCGGGAAGGGTTCGGAAGCGCCTGTACTGAAGGGCCTGTGCATTTGTGCAGATACGCCATGCGGTTTTGGCGGTTGAGTGCGCAGCCCGCGGCGCACCATACTCATGCTTACTCCGCCCGGGGTGCCTTGGGGCTCCCGGAGGGGTGCAGCAGTGTCAACGAGGACACCTAAGGAGATCGCGGATGAGCACGAATAATCCCCAGCGGGCCGGTCGCAGGAAAACGCCGGTGCCGGAAGGGCTGCGCAAGGTCGTTGTAGCGTCCATGGCCGGGACGGTCGTGGAATGGTACGAATTCTTCCTCTACGCCGCGGCGTCGACCCTGGTCTTCAGCCGCCTGTTCTTTCCCAACGCAGAAACCGAACTGGACGGCATCATCGCCGCCTTCGTGACCTACGCCGTCGGTTTCGTGGCCCGGCCGGTAGGCGGAATCGTCTTTGGGCACTTCGGGGACAAGTTCGGCCGCAAGAAGCTGCTGCAGCTGAGCATCATCCTGGTAGGTGTGTCCACCTTCCTGATGGGGTGCCTGCCCGGCTTCGACTCGATCGGATACTGGGCTCCGGCCATGCTGGTGGCGCTGCGCTTCATCCAGGGCTTCGCCGTGGGCGGGGAATGGGGCGGCGCCGTGCTGCTGGTTGCGGAGCACAGCCCGAACAAGTCCCGCGGATTCTGGTCCAGCTGGCCACAGTCCGCCGTTCCGATGGGCAACCTGCTGGCTACCGGCGTCCTGTTTGTCCTCTCTTCGACGCTGAGCGAGGACGCCTTCCTTGGCTGGGGCTGGCGCATCGCCTTCTGGCTCTCGGCAGTGATCGTGCTGGTGGGCTACTACATCCGCACCAAGGTTTCAGACGCGCCGATCTTCCTGGAAGCCCAAAAGGAGGTCGAGGAAGAGGCCAAGGGCTACGGCGTGATTGAGGTGTTCCGCCGCTACCCGCGCGGCGTCTTCACCGCCATGGGCCTGCGCTTCGCGGAGAACATTCTGTACTACCTGGTTGTCACGTTCTCCATCACCTACCTGCGCATCGTGGTGGAAACCGACACCTCCCGGATTCTGCTCCTGCTGCTCATTGCGCACTTCATCCATTTCTGCGCGGTGCCGGTGGCCGGAAAGCTCTCCGATGCACTGGGCCGCCGCCCGGTGTACATGGCCGGGGCGGTGCTGGGCGCCACCTGGGGCTTCTTCGCCTTCCCGATGATGGACACGGCGAATGATCTGATGATCCTGGCGGCGGTGACGATTGGCCTGCTGTTCCACGCGCTGATGTACGCCGGCCAGCCCTCGATCATGGCGGAGATGTTCCCCACCCGGATGCGGTACTCAGGGGTGTCCCTCGGCTATCAGGTGACCTCGATCGTGGCCGGCTCGCTGGCACCGATCATCGCCACGTCGCTGCTCTCCGAGTTCGATTCTTCGACGCCGGTAGCCCTGTACCTGCTGGGGGCCTGTGTCATCACGGCGATTTCAGTGCTGCTGCTTCGGGAAACCAACGGTATTTCACTGCACGACGTCGACGCGGCCGACGCGCAGGGAACAGCGGACCTGCTCGCAGCCTCCAAGGCCAACGAGGAGAAGCGCAGCTCCTCCGCCGTGGACAACTAACTCCCGGCGCAGTTGGAGCCAGCACCGAAGCCGCTGCCCGTCAGAAATCCAAAATGTCCCGGCGGGCAGCGGTTTCGGCATGGATAGCCTCAATGACAGCCTGGACCCGGGCAGAGCGGAGCGCCTCGGGGCGGGCCACGGCCCAGATGGGCAGCCGGCGTTCAAAGGAATCAGCCAGCACCGGCACGAAGCCCTCCCGTCCGGCCACCATAAAGTTGGGCAGCAGCCCGACGCCGGCCTCCCGCCGGACCGCTTCCACCTGGGCAAAGATGCTGGTCGCCTGGAAACTCGAGCGCGGGTCCGGCAGGCCGGTGGACCGGTGGCCCAGTTCCTCGACCAGCAGCGCGGATTCAACGTAGGAGACAAAGCAGTGCTGGGCCAGGTCTGCGGGAACACCCGGGATGCCGTGACGGCGCAGATAGCCTTCGGCTGCGTAGAGGCGGAGCACGTAATGGCCCAGCAGGATCGCCTGGGCAGTGCGCACATCGGTATGGCCCACCACCACCTCCAAATCCACTCCGGAGCGGTTCTGGCTGACCTTGCGCGTGGCGGAGAACATTTCAACGCTGATGTTCGGGTGCGATGCCTGCAGCCTGACCAGCGCCGGCGTCACAATTTCGGCGCCCAGACCGTCCACGGTGCTGATCCGCACCACTCCGGCGAGGGGATCGGCGTCGTCCGCCAGCGCGCAGCGGAGGGCTGCCAGACTCTCTTCGATGGATTCGGCCGCCCGGACCGCCTGGGCTCCCAGCGCGGTCAGCTCCCAGCCATGCGGAGTCCGGGCCAAAGCCCGGCCGCCAAGCTGCTTTTCCAGCGCGGTGATCCGCCGGGAAATGGTGGTGTGGGTAGTCCCGAGAGTTTCCGCGACGGCTGTGAAACGCCCCAGCCGGGCCACTGTGAGCAGGATCAGCAGGTCATCGGGACTGGGCGGGCGGCTGGCGGTGTCCAGGGCCGTTCCTCCTCTCCCCGTTGTGCACGGCTGCACATGGGGTCTGTGGATTCTGGTCTTGAACGCACTCTAGCGCGGTGCCACGCTGGTTCCGCGGCGGACGCGCAGCGCAACTCAGGCAGCACCAACTAGGCAAAGGAGCTTAGCGATGGCGGAAGTGGGATGGATCGGACTGGGAAACATGGGTGCCCCCATGGCGGCGAACCTGGTGAAGGCCGGTCACAATGTACGCGGCTTCGACCTTAGTCCGCGGGCCGTGGCAACAGCCGAAGCTGCCGGTGTGCAGGCGGTTGGCAGCATTGCCGAGGCCGTGGCGGGAGCGGACGTGGTGTTCACGATGCTCCCGAAGGGGGAGCATTCCCGTGCGGTGTACCTTGAACCGGACGGCGTGCTGGCCAGCGCCTCCACCGACACGCTGCTGATTGATTCCTCCACGATCGACGTCGAATCAGCGCAGGCACTGCACGACGCCGCTGCTGCCGCGGGCTTCCGGTTCGTGGATGCCCCGGTTTCCGGAGGAATGAGCGGGGCGCAGGCAGGGACGCTCACTTTTATGGTCGGCGGCGCCCCGGACGCCGTGGCCGATGCCACCGGGTTCATTGAGCCCATGGCGGGGAACGTGATTCCCACCGGCGGACCCACCACCGGGCAGGCGGCGAAAATCTGCAACAACCTCATGCTCTTTATCAACCTCGCTGCAACGGCGGAGGGCGCAGTCCTGGCTGACCGGCTGGGGTTGGACAAACAGGTGTTCTGGGACATCGCCTCCGTCTCCTCCGGAGACAGCTGGGCGCTGCGCACCTGGTACCCGGTGCCCGGCGTAGTCCAGACCGCGGCGTCGAACAATGACTTCGAACCAACCTTCACCACCGAGCTGGCGAACAAGGACATCAACCTGGCGATCGCAGCCGCCACAGACACCGGCACGCCGCTGGAAATCGGCGAGCACGTGCAGCAGCTGTTTGCCCGGCTGATCGACGCCGGCCACGCCGGCAAAGACTGCTCCATGATCGTGAAACTGGTGGACGGCTCGCTGGCCGGCTCCCAGGACCAGGTCCCCGCGCCGTAGCGGCGCCGAAACGAATTGAGAACCCATGCAGCGCATTCCACACATCATCAACGGAGAGCACGTTCCCGAGGCCGAGCGGTATGGGCCGGTGTTCAATCCCGCCACAGGAAGCCAGGAGAAGGAAGTGGCCCTGGCTTCAGCGGCGCGAGTTGAAGAAGCCATCCAGGCCGCCCAGGCAGCACTACCGGCCTGGCGCGCCACCTCGCTGGCACGCCGGACAGCGATCTTCTTCAAGGTCCGCGAGCTGCTGACCGAACGCAAGGCCGAGCTCGCTGCGATCCTCACCAGCGAACACGGCAAGGTCCTCTCCGACGCCGAAGGAGAGATCACCCGGGGCCTGGAGAACATCGAATTCGCCTCCGCGCTCGCCCTGAGCCTGAAGGGGGAGCGCTCGGAACAGGTGGCCTCCGGCGTCGACGTCCACTCCATCCGCCAGCCGGTGGGCGTGGTTGCGTGCATTACCCCGTTCAATTTCCCGGCCATGGTGCCGCTGTGGATGATCGGCAGCGCCCTGGCCTGCGGCAACACCGTCCTGCTCAAGCCCAGTGAAAAGGACCCGTCCGCGTCGGTGTTTATCGCGGAGCTGTTCGCCGAAGCGGGGCTGCCGGACGGGGTGCTGAACGTGGTGCACGGGGACAAGGAAGCCGTGGACGTGCTGCTGGAGCATCCGGGCGTAAAGGCCGTCAGTTTTGTCGGTTCCACGCCGATCGCCCGCACGATTTACCGGCGGGCGGCCGAACACGGGAAACGGGTCCAGGCCCTGGGCGGAGCCAAGAACCACATGGTGGTGCTGCCCGACGCCGACCTCGACATGGCTGCCGATGCTGCGGTTTCGGCGGCCTACGGGTCCGCGGGGGAGCGCTGCATGGCCGTAAGCGTGCTGGTGGCGGTGGGCAGCATTGCCGATGACCTGGTGGAAGCCGTGCGCTCGCGGATGGTGGACCTGAAGATCGGACCCGGAACTGATCCGTCCTCCCAGATGGGTCCGCTGATCACCGCCGAGCACCGGGACAAGGTGGCCTCCTACGTAGCCGGAGCAGCGGATGAAGGTGCCACAGTGGTGGTCGATGGCCGGGAAAGCCAGTTCGACGGCGACGGGTTCTTCCTGGGCGTCAGCCTGCTGGATCACGTGAAGCCCGGCATGAAAGCCTACGACGACGAGATCTTTGGTCCTGTTCTCTCCGTGGTCCGGGTTGAGACGTACGCAGACGCGGTGCAGCTGGTCAACGAGAACCAGTACGGCAACGGGACCGCGATCTTCACGCGCGACGGCGGTGCCGCCCGCTCGTTCGAGTTCGACGTGGAGGCCGGCATGGTGGGCGTCAACGTGCCCATTCCGGTTCCCGTGGGGTCCTTCTCCTTCGGCGGCTGGAAGGATTCACTCTTCGGAGACACCCACATGTACGGTCCGGATTCGATCCGGTTCTACACGCGCGGCAAGGTGGTGACCACCCGCTGGCCGGATCCCGCGACGTCGGAAATCGACCTGGGTTTCCCGCAGGTCCTCTAGGCAGAGGTCCTAAGCCCCGCGGGCCGAGGGCAGCAGCCGGGCGGTGCCCCGCTGCTGCCCCAGCAGAATCAGCGCCAGGCCGGTCTGGACTGCCAGTCCGGAACCCAGGAGCAGCAGCGCCCCGGCGGCGGTACTGCCGGCGCCCGCGGGAGGAAAGACCAGCAGCCAGGCCGCGGAGCCGGCATGCGCGACGGCGGCTGCGGCCAGCGCCCCGGCCCGCAGGCGGAGGCTGTGCGGCACAGGACCACAGTCCAGGATGGCGGCGGTGAACAGGCACCCGGTGGCCGTGAGATACGCAGTGACCAGCCAGTGCACCGGCATGGACTGCTGCATTGCCGTGAGCAGCGGGGTGTGGAACATAGCCCACATCCCGGCTGCCACCAGCGCCGTAGCGGTTACCGGGTGGGTCAGGGCGCGGGCCGCCGCAGAATCCACGGCACGGCGCAGCCGGGCTGCGGGAACGGGATCCAGGGTCCGCAGCGCCAGGTCCACGGGGTGGGCGAGGACCAGCAGCGCCGGCCCGGCCATCCCGGCCAGAACGTGGGAGAGTGCCAGTGCGCCGAAATCATAGTGCGCCCAGCCGGCCAAAGGTTCCAATACCGTGAGCAGCACGGTCAGAATCCCGGACAAAAAGAACACCAGCCGCCGATAGGGCCAGGCGCCGGACTTTTTCGACACGGTGCCGGCCCAATACGCGGCCGCCGCGGCGACGGCGGGAATGAGGAAGAGGGACTCCGCCGGAAAGTCACCGTGGTTATGCATACGGTGCTGCCGGTGAAGTCGGTACAGGAACTGGCCGGGAACGCACTGTCTGGGACGGCGTCATGTTTTCGAACGTAACACCGCACAGGTCCCGGTTGAACCCTCAGCTCCTAAGCCGTACGTTGACAGATCCCATTCGGCGGCAAGGATGGAAACCATGTGGACGGGGACCCTTGAATTCGACCTGCTGCTTGACGATGTCCATTCCCTCAAGGAGAAGCGGTCGCTGGTCCGGCCGCTGGTGGCCGAACTGGCACGCAGGTTTGCCGTGTCCGCCGCCGAGACCGGCCAGCTGGATCTTCACCGGCGCGCAGAGATTGGAATCGGGATTGTGTCCGCGGACCGCGCGCACGTCGTCGAGGTCCTGGACAGCGCCGAGCGGCTGGTTGCCTACCGGCCCGAAGTGCAGCTGCTCAGCACCCGCAGACGGGTACTGAGCAGCGAAGACGAGTAGATGGAACTGGACGGGGCAAGAGGCAGCGCCCCGCCTGAGGCCCGTTCCCCGACCAGTTTTCCCACGCTTCGGTACTGCTGTGGCTGGTGGGACCACACCAGTTAACACCTGTCACGGAGCGTGGGAAGGGTGGGCGCAGCAGGTGACGGCATGGTTTCGCGACCGGGTAGTAACCCCGGCCGCGAAGCCCCGATCCCGCTTAGTAGGCCTTGACCCGCTGCTCCACGATCAGGTGGATCAGCGCGAACTTGCCCTCTTCATCGATGGCCTTCAGCGCAGCCTCGACGGCGGCGGGCACATCGGCGTCGTTCTCCACCCGCACACCGAACCCGCCGAAAGCCTGGGCCATCAGCGCGAAGTCCGGGTTCTTCAGCTGCGTCCCGGAGATCCGGTCCGGGTAGTGGCGTTCCTGGTGGGTGCGGATGGTTCCGTATTCCTGGTTGTCCATCACGACCACCAGCGGCGTGGCGCCGTACTGCGCGGCTGTGGCCAGTTCCTGCCCGTTCATCATGAACTCACCGTCGCCGGCGATGGTGACCACGCGGCGTCCCGGGTGCGCCAGCGACGCAGCAATGGCAGACGGCACCGAGTAGCCCATTGAACCGTTGCGGGCGCTGAGCATCGACGCGTAGCGGCGGGTGGGGAAGTAGCGGTGCGCCCAGTTGGTGTGCTCGCCCGCCCCGAGGGTGATCATGGCGTCCTCGGGAAGCGTCGGCACCAGGTTGGCCATCAGCGTGTCCATCCGGGCCTGGCCGTTGGACGGCTCGGCCGGGGGAAGGGCAGCGAATTTCTCCTGCTCCCCGCGCATGCGGGATGTCCAGGCCTTCCATTCGTCCTTCACCGGCAGGTCCATCATCACCAGGTCCCGCACGAAGACGTCCGGCTTGGCAACAATCTGGTAGGAGACCGGGCCGGAGCGGCCGCGCAGGGAGGGGTCAATAGTGACCAGGAAGTTCTTCTTTTCCCAGTCCTGGCGAACCACAAAACCGTCAGTGATTACGTCGCCGGGCACGGTGCCCACGAAGACCAGCAGGTCGGTCTCTTCCAACAGGTCGTAGGTGGGTTTGGGCCGGCCGTAGCCGATCGGTCCAACGTAGGACGGCGAGTCGAAGGAGATGGTTCCTTCGCAGCGCCATTCGGCGGCAGCCGGAAGGTGGTGCTCTTCCAGCCAGCGGGTGAGGGTGTCCGCGCCTTCCTGGGTCCAGTCGTTGCCGCCGGTGACGAACAGCGGCTTCTCCGCGTCCTTGAGCGCAGCCTGCAGGGCCTTCCAGTCGGTGACGGTCATGCCGCCGGGGGCTACCGGAATGGGCGGGTGCAGCGCGGCGGAAACTTCCTTGCGGATGATGTCTTCAGGCAGGCCGATCACCACCGGGCCGGGACGTCCGCTCATGGCGGCGAAGAAAGCCTCAGCAACGATTTCCGATGCTCGCTCCGGGTGGTCCAGCACCATTACGCGCTTGGCCCCGGTATCGAACCAGGCTTTGATGTCGAACTCCTGGAATGCTTCCCGGTCCCGGTGCTCGAAGGGGATAAGCCCCACAAAAAGCACCATGGGGGTGGAGTCCTGCCAGGCAGTGTGCAGGCCAACGTGGGCATTCGCGGCGCCGGGACCGCGGGTCACCATGGCGACGCCGGGAAGCTGGTTCATCTTTCCGTCGGCCTCAGCCATGTAGGCGGCGCCGCCTTCGTGACGGCAGACCACGGTCTCGATTGGGCTCTCATGAAGTCCGTCCAGGACGTCCAAGAAGCTCTCTCCGGGCACCACGTACGTGCGCTTTACACCGTGGGCAATGAGGGAATCGACAATGACATGGCCGGCGCTCTTCACCTCCGGCCCTGCGGCAGGGGAATGAGACAGCGGGGCAATCTGAGTCATTTTCGACCTTTCTTCATTGAAACGTTGAAATGCCGCCAGCCTGCGGCGGGAGGCATCCCTATGTTCTACCCCATGGTTGAGCCGGTTCCCCCAATCATGTGCCAATGTGTCAGGGAACATCCCTCCTGCACCCCTGCGATCCGTTGGCGGGGTTGGCCGCTTTCGGCGGTCATGGGGAACAATTGGGCGGGTGAGTCTCACCATCGCCCCGCAGCCCTCCCGCCAGCCCGAACCCGCGTCCTCCGGCAGCGACGCCGCTGCACGCATCTATGCGCAGATCGCCGCGGAACTCGGCGTTGCACCGTGGCAGGTCCGCGCCGCCGTCGAGCTTTTGGACAGCGGTTCGACGGTCCCCTTTATTGCCCGGTACCGCAAGGAAGTGACCGGCACCCTCGATGACACGCAGCTGCGTGAACTTGATGAACGGCTCCGCTATCTGCGTGAACTCCACGACCGCCGGCGTGCGGTCCTGGAAGCCATTGAGTCGCAGGGCAAGCTCACCGATGAGCTGCGCGCGGCGGTGGAAGCTGCGGAGACCAAGTCCCGGCTGGAGGACATTTACCTCCCGTACAAGACGAAGCGGCGGACCAAGGCAGCGATTGCCCGTGAAGCCGGGCTGGAACCCCTCGCCGATGCCCTGCTGGCCAATCCCGGGCTGGTGCCGGAGGCTGAAGCCGCCCGCTATGTGAATGACGCCGTTCCCGACGCCGCAGAGGCCCTGGCCGGAGCCCGGGCGATTCTGGTGGAACGTGCCGGCCAGGACGCTGATCTTTTGACCGAAGCGCGCGAGAAACTCTGGAAGCAGGGCCGTCTGCGCTCACAGGTGCGCCCGGGCAAGGAGTCCGAGGGACAGAAGTACGCCGACTACTTTGACTTCGCGCAGGCTCCCTCCGGCATGCCGTCCCACCGGGTGCTGGCCCTGCTGCGCGCGGAGAAAGAAGGCATTCTGGAGCTCGGCCTGGCTGAAGCTGACCCGGCGGATGCTGATGCGCTGGCGGCTGCCCGGCAGCGGTTTGAAAACTCGGTGGCGTTCCGGCTGGGCGTTGCCTCGGGCGGGGGAGCGGCCGGAGCGTGGCTGCAGCAGACCGTCCAGCTTGCCTGGCGCCGGATCCTCGCCAAACTCTCCGTTGACCTGCGGGTCCGCCTGTTCCAGGACGCCGAAACTGAAGCAGTCCGGGTGTTCGCGGCGAACCTCCGCGACGTACTGCTGGCAGCGCCGGCCGGCAACCGCGCCACCCTTGGACTGGACCCGGGGCTGCGCACCGGAGTCAAGGTGGCGGTAGTGGACGGAACCGGGAAGGTCATCGCCACGGACACGGTCTACCCGCACGCCCCGGCCCGCAAATGGGACGATGCGCTGGTGCGGCTGGCGGACCTGGTGAAGAAGCACCGGGTGGAGCTGGTGGCCATCGGCAACGGCACGGCGTCCCGCGAAACGGACAAGCTCGCTGGCGAGCTGATGCGGCTGGTGCCGGAAGCCAAGCTGCAGAAGCTTGTGGTCTCCGAAGCCGGTGCCTCGGTCTATTCCGCGTCGGCGCTGGCTGCAGCCGAACTGCCGGGCATGGACGTTTCGCTGCGCGGCGCGGTGTCGATTGCCCGCCGGCTGCAGGATCCGCTGGCGGAACTGGTGAAGATCGATCCGAAGTCCATCGGGGTGGGTCAGTACCAGCACGATATAACTGCGGCGAAGCTGGACCGGTCCCTGGACGCCGTGGTGGAGGACTGCGTCAACGCCGTCGGGGTGGACGTGAACACTGCCTCACCCGCCCTGCTGAGCCGGGTTGCCGGCGTCGGGCCCCTGCTGAGCGAAAACATTGTGGCCCACCGCAACGCCAACGGACCGTTTGCCCGCCGTGCGGACCTGCTGAAGGTGCCCCGGCTTGGGGCGAAGGCCTTCGAACAGTGCGCCGGCTTCCTGCGGATCACCGGCGGAACAGAACCGCTGGACGCGTCCAGCGTGCACCCCGAATCCTATTCAATCGCCCGCCGGATCCTTGCCGCAGCCAAGGCTGAGATGAGTCCTGCCGGGGCAGAGCTCACGGGCGTTGATCCGGCCATGTTTGTGGATGATTCCACTGGCCTGCCAACCGTCCTGGACATTCTGTCCGAGCTGCGCAAGCCCGGCCGGGACCCGCGCCCGGCGTTCAAGACGGCCACCTTTTCTGAGGGGATCGAGAAAGTCGCTGACCTGCGCCCGGGCATGGTACTTGACGGCGTTGTCACCAACGTGGCCGCCTTCGGTGCGTTTGTTGACATCGGCGTTCACCAGGACGGGCTGGTCCACATCTCGGCGATGTCCTCCTCCTTCGTCTCCGATCCGCACGACGTCGTGAAGTCCGGCCAGGTGGTCAAGGTCAAGGTGATGGAAGCTGATCCGGTGCGGAACCGGATCTCGCTGAGCCTTCGCCTGGACGACGACGCTCCAGTGGCCGGCGAAGGGGCCGGAAACGGGCGGCCCAGGGCTTCCCGGCCGCAGGGCAAAAACCAGGGCAGCGGGCGGACCCCGCAGGGCGGACCCAAGCACAAGGGCGGGAAGGCCGGAAACGCGCCGCGCCGCACCCCGGCGGCACCGGACAGTGCCATGGCCGAGGCGCTGCGGCGGGCCGGGCTGGCTTAGCCGTCCACAGACTCCGGCTCGTTGAGGGCGTCCTCCGGGCGGCGTCCGCCGTCAGTTTCGGCGGCGTCCTCTCCGCCGGAGTGCGCCGCAGGAACGGTTCCGGGAGCATGCGTACCCTGTTCCTCGCGGATGTTCCCGGCCGATTCGTCAGCGGTACCGGGCTTCCTGGGCGAGCCGGTGGGTTCGGGCTGCGGGACGCTGGTTCCCAGCGGATCCTCGGCGTCGTTGGCCGGTCCGGTAGGTTCGGTGGTCATGGTGCGGTCCTTTCGGGTGGTGGGAGCTAGCTCGCGTCGCCCTGGCCGAGCAGGCTGTTCTGCAGGTTCTCCAGCAGGTCGCGTGGTGAGGCGTAAACCTGTTCCGCCCCGGCGTCGCGCAGTTCCGCTTCGCTCGTGCCGCCGCAGGTCAGCCCAATGGTCGGAATCCCCAGGGCGGCCGCGGACTTGACGTCCCAGACGGAGTCGCCCACGAACACTGTGGTTTCGGCGTCCAGGTCCGAAGAGTCCAGCGCCGCCTGGAGGATGTCTGGTGCAGGTTTGCTTTCCTCCGCGTCGGAGGAGCTGGTGGCGCCGGTAATCGCGTCGTCGGCGTCGATCGCCCGGCGCAGGGCCGCCAGCTCCGGTTCCGAGGCCGAGGAGGCAAGCACGACGGCGAGATCCCGGGACGCACACGCCCGCAGCAGGTCTGCGGCGCCGTCGAACGCCCGCAGGGCGGGCCAGGACGCGGAGAAGATCGCCCCGTGGCTGGAGTCGAGCTTCTCTTCCACCTCGGGTTCCGGATCGCTGCCGAGCAGATGGCCAATGAGCTTGTCCCCGCCCATGCCAATGGCACGGTGGATATTGGCCATGGGAATGTCATAGTCCAGCCGGCGGAAGGCCTGCCACCAGGCGACGGTGTGCAGGTAGTTCGAATCCACCAGGGTGCCGTCCACGTCGAAAAGCACGCCGCGCAGCGGCCGGGAAGTTTCTGTCATCGGAGATTCCCTCGGGTTGGGTGCAGTGTGTCTGACGAGTCTAACGAGGTGCGTCTTCCTCCAGCGCGGACGCCGGCGTGCCCGGCGGTCCGAGGAAAGCAGAGAGTTCGGCTTCCAGGGCACTGGGATTGCGCAGCTCGCACTCCCAGACCACCAGCGCTTCCCAGCCGGCGGCCTTCAGGGCCTGCAGCGCTGCGGCGTCACGCGCCACCGTCCGGGCGCGCTTGGCCGCCCAGAACTCGGGGTTGGTGGCCGGTGCATGGGTGCCTGCGGAACACGAGTGGGTGTGCCAGAAGCAGCCGTTGATGACCTTCCGCCGGCCCGCAAAGACCAGATCCGGTTTCCCCGGCAATGAACCCCCGGCGGCAGCACCGTGGAGCCGAAAACGGTAGCCGGCATGGTGCAGCAGACGCCGGACCTTCAGCTCGGGTTTGGTGTTCTTGGACCGGATGCGGGACATGTTGCGGCTGCGCTGTTCCGCGGAGACCGTATCTGCCATGCCGCCAGTCTAGGTCCCTGCACAGGTTTGCTCATCTGCGCGGCGGGAAGGGCGGACCTCCTAGCCAATAGGTCACGGGCAGGCATATGTTGGCAGTGGTGATGCCGGCGAGAGGACAGCTGTTCCATGGCCCACATCAGAATCTTGGCGACCGGCGGGACCATTGCGTCACGCACCGGGCGCGACGGCGCAGCATCTGCCGGCCGCGCGGAGGACCTCGCGGCGTCCCTGTCAGGACGGCACAGTTATTCCGTCCGGGACATTACGAATGCGAACAGTTTCCGGCTGCGGTTCGCGGATGTCCGTGTCCTAGCCGAGGCGGTCCGTGCTGCGGTGGCAGACGAAGGCGTGGACGGCGTCGTGGTCACCCATGGCACGGACACGATGGAGGAGACGGCGTTCGCGCTGGATCTGGTCCATGACTCTCCCAAGCCTGTGGTTTTCACCGGCGCGCAGCGCCCGGCGGACAGCCCGGTGGCGGATGGACCGGGCAATCTGGAGGAAGCAGTCACGGCCGCTGCCGACGCCGGCCTGCGAGGCGCCGGTGTGCTGATTTCTTTCGCGGGTCAGGTCCAGTCCGCGCGAGGAGTGCGGAAGGTCCACACCGTGGCTGCGAACCCGTTCGCCGGGGGAGTGGAGGTGGCGCACTTTATTGCCGGCACTCTGCACGTCACGGCGATTCCGGTGCGGCCGGCGCCCCTGCCAATGCCGGGGGAAGACTTCGATAATGCCCGTGTGGAGATCATCGTCTGTGCTTTGGGTACGGATCCGGAACTCTTCAGCCACGCGGTCCACGCGGGGGTTAATGCCGTCGTTCTGGCCGGAACGGGTGTGGGCAACGCAGGGGAGGGATTTGCCGAAGCCGTGCAGGACGCGGTGCGCGGCGGCTGTCCGGTGATCCTGTGCAGCCGGGTGCCTGCCGGACCTGTGGTTCCCGCCTACGGCGCCGGCGGCGGCCTGGACCTGGTCCGGGCCGGAGCCATCCCGGGCGGGGACCTGGCCCCGGCGCAGGCCAGGATGCTGGCTGCGCTGCTGACGTCCCTGCCCGCCACGCAGGAAGAACTCCTCCAGGCGCTCACCACCGGGACGTCGCGGAACCGTTAGCGGCGCACGCTTAGGTCTCGATCCTGCATCGTCCTTCCACAGTTGCCGGGGAAGGGGTCCCAAAAGCCATCAGTCGGCTTACTATTAATGGCACTGAAGGTACCCCTTACAAGGAGGTAAGAGATGTCGGGCTACTTTAAGCTGGTTGACGCCCACGACGGCGCATTCCGGATCAAGCTCATTTCCGGTGACGGAGCACTCATGGCAGTGTCCGCGATGTTCCCCACCAAGGAAGCTGCGGCAGCGGGCATTGAGCAGCTGCGCGAAATTGCCGGAACCGGGCCAGTCGTGGACCACAGCAAGGATGCCGATGTCGTGGCAGATGCCAAACGAAATACGGGCAGGGCGAAGGCTTCCTGACCGCGCTCCGCCCCCAGGGTCTCTCTAAAGGCCTTTCGTTCCCGACGCCGCACAGGACGCCGGGAACGGGAGGCCTTTTGTTATGGCTGTTGTTATGACTGGCCTTCGTCACCTTCCGCCGCGTTCTGGGAATGGTCCCGTGTGGAGTCGGCCTGGGCTGATTCCTCGCCTTCTGACGGCTGCTCGTTGTGGGTCCGGTCTTCGTCATTCGGTGTGGTGCTCATGAATGCCTCCATAGCTGGTTTACGGCATCTGCCTTTCCAGTCTAGGAACCTGCACGCGCTCCCGACAGGGTTTGCGGCACCCCGCGCATCCCTAGGCAGGAGTGTGTACCTGCCGGTAGCGTTTGCCGGATGCAGCGAAGAGACGCGGATGTCATTGTGGTCGGTGCCGGACTTGCCGGCCTGGTAGCGGCGGCCGAAGCGGTGGACTCCGGCCGCTCAGTAATCCTGCTTGAGCAGGAAGGTGAACAGAGCCTGGGCGGGCAGGCCTGGTGGTCCTTCGGCGGCCTGTTCTTTGTGAACTCGCCCGAGCAGCGGCGCCTGCGCGTAAAAGATTCAGTGGACCTCGCCTGGCAGGACTGGCAGGGGACGGCTGGATTCGACCGGGAGGAAGACTACTGGCCGCGCCGCTGGGCTGAGGCCTACGTCAATTTCGCGGCCGGAGAGAAACGGGCCTGGCTGCACCAGCTGGGGCACCGGGTTTTTCCGGTGGTTGGCTGGGCCGAGCGCGGCGGCTACGGCGCCACCGGACCCGGGAACTCCGTGCCACGCTTCCACATCACCTGGGGAACCGGGCCCGGGATCACCGCGCCTTTCCTGGCCAAGGTGCGCGACGGCGTCGAGCGTGGGCTGGTGCGGCTGGCCTGCAACCACCGCATGGAATCCCTGGTGAGCACCGGCGGTACGGTCACCGGAGCACGCGGCACTGTCTTCAAGCGAACGACGACGCCGCGCGGCCGGGAGGCTGAACGGACTGTGGTGGGCGAGTTCGAGTACTCGGCCGGCGCCGTCGTCCTCACTACCGGCGGCATTGGAGGCAACCACGACCTGGTTCGTGCCGCCTGGCCGCAGCGCCTGGGTTCCCCGCCCCGAACGATGCTCAGCGGAGTACCGGGACACGTAGACGGCCGCGGCATCAAGGCCGCGCAAAGCGCGGGCGGTCGGGTGATCAACCCGGACCGCATGTGGCACTACGTGGAGGGGATCCGGAACTGGAATCCGGTGTGGCCGAACCACGGGATCCGGATTCTGCCTGGGCCGTCATCGCTCTGGCTGGATGCTGCGGGGAACCGGCTGCCGGGTCCGCTGTTTCCGGGTTTCGACACGCTCGGGACCCTCGAGCACCTGCGGCGCACCGGCCACGACTACAGCTGGTTTGTGCTGAACAAGGCGATTATCCGAAAAGAATTCGCGCTCTCCGGATCTGAACAAAACCCTGACCTGACCGGCAAGTCCCTGCGGGGAGTGCTGGGCCGGGCCACCGCGGACGTTCCGGGGCCGGTGCAGAAGTTCCTCGACCACGGCGAGGACTTCCTCACCGCCGGCAGCGTCCCGGAGCTGGTTGCGGCCATGAATGCCCTGGCCAAGTCCTCAACCGACGGCACGGCCCCGGTGCTCTCCGCGGACGCCGTGCTGGCAGAACTGCAGGCACGGGACCGGGAGATCGCCAATCCGTTCAGCAAGGATGCACAGGTCACAGCTATCCGTGGTGCGCGGTCCTACCTGGGTGACCGGCTGATCCGAACCGCGGTGCCGCGTCCCATCCTGGAACCGAAGGATGGGCCGCTGATCGCCGTCCGGCTATCCGTGCTGACCCGAAAGACGCTCGGAGGGCTTGAAACCGATCTGGATTCCCGGGTGCTCGGAGCGGACGGGAACCCGGTTCCGGGCCTGTTTGCGGCCGGGGAAGCCGCTGGCTTTGGCGGTGGAGGGATGCACGGCTACCGGTCGCTGGAAGGAACCTTCCTGGGCGGCTGCCTGTTCAGCGGTCGTGCGGCGGGGCGGGCTGCTTCCCGCTGACCCGCCGGAAGAGCAAAAGAGGCCGGTACCGCAGTTGCGGTACCGGCCTCTTCACCTGCGGGAAGACTAGGCTCCCGGGTTGTACTTCTTGAACTGGCGGTAAGCCTTGGCGCCGTTGAAGTACTCAGTTGAAGGCTTCATCCACAGCATCACGACGGCGACGATGGGCAGCAGCACGCTGAGCACGGTAAGCACGGCCATCAGTCCGCCGGCCATGGTCAGGTTGGTCAGGCCGAAGATGCCCAGAGCCGCGAAGACGGTGGCAACGATGCGCGCCCAGTTGTGGCCCTTGCGGATGAAGAGGGCTACCAGCAGGGCGATCGCAATGCTGATGGCAGCGAAGAAGATGATGGTCACCGCAGTAATCGCGATGATCGCGTCTACGTCGGACTCAGTGATGGCCCCGGTGCTGGTGGACATAATGGCGTCGCGGAATTCGGCGGAATCCATCCAGGCGATCGTCACCGGGATGCTGATCGCTGAGACGACGGCCGCTGCAATCAGCAGCCAGAAGCCCAGGTCAACCTGCTTGGGACGCACCGGCGCGGGCGGCGCTGCCGCTGCCTGGTTGCTGGCGTATGCGTTGTAGCTGTAGTTGTTTGCCGGAGGCTGCTGCTCGGACATAATTCCCCTCATAGGTGTCTGCAATGCGGTGTGAGAGCCGGCGGCTGCAGAATCCACCGGCGCTTGACGAAGCCAGCCTAACCAGAGAATCGGTCCCTGACCTCCCCAATAAGGCGGAATTCGCCGATTCTGTTTACCGCGCTGCCTGCACCGGAAGGACTAAGCGGCTCTCAGGCTCAGATGTCTGCCGCAGCCAGGAGCGGGAATGTTGGAGTGGTGGATCCACCTGTTGGTTCGACGGTGAGGGCCACGGTTCCGGCCTGGGAGACCTCGCCGGTCAGCCACACCTGGATTTCACCTCCGGCAAAGTGGACATCAGGGACGGGGGTGCCGTCTTCCAGCAGCCAAAGCTGGTACTCACGGTCCGGGCCCGGATCAGGCAGGCCCTCCGCGACAAACAGGGCCGAGTCCTGTTCTTCGGAAAACAGCAGTGTTGCGGGCTGCCCGTCCACGTCCAGGCGCTGAACAGACAGATCCGGTGCCGCAAGCAGGCGGTCCTGGCGCTGCTGCTGCTGGTCAGCCGCCTCTTCCTGCTGGCGCTGTTCGGACTGCATGCCCAGGGCCCAGCCTGCCAGCCCGGCAGCCGGAAGCAGCAGTGCCGCAGCGGCGGCGGCCAGCAGCAGCGGGCGCAGCCGGCGGGTGTGGAGGGGAACCGGAGGTGCAACCTGTGCAGCCGGCGATCCGGGATCCTCTTCAGCTTGGGGGACCGAACGCGGCCGGGTGCCGTGAATGGCACCAAGCACTGAGGCCCGCAGCTCGGCAGGAGGCTCCTGCGCCGCGCCGGCTGCCAGGTGGGCAGTGACCTCGGCGAAATCGGCAACCTCGGCCTGGCAGCGGGTGCAGCCGGCCAGATGCTCTTCAAAGGCCGCCCGCTCGTCCGGTTCCAGGGCATCGATGGCAAAAAGAGGAGCCAGTTCGTGGAGCGCGTCGCCGTAGAGCTGTTCGTTCATCGCCGTCCCCCCAGTGCGGACCTGAGACTGTTTAAGCCGTCGCGGATCCGGGCTTTGGCGGTGCCGAGCGGTATGTCCAGCTGCCGGGCCACCTCCTGGTGAGTGCATCCGTCGTAGTACGCCAGGGCAACGGCCTGGCGCTGGAGGGGAGTGAGCGTCCCCAGCCCGTCACGTACTTCCTGGACAGCCATGGACTGCTCCACCTCCTCCCAGGTCTGGTCTGCTGCCGATTTTGGCCGCTGGTCTTCGTAAGTCTGTTCCCGGTCCCGTTCGCTGACGACCTGGCGGACCCGGTCCACGGCCCTCCGGTGGGCCATGGTGCACAGCCACCCCAGTACTGATCCGCGAGATGGCTGAAAGCGCTCCGACTGCTCCCAGGCCATGAAATAGACCTCCTGGACCACCTCGGCCGCTAGCTCGGGAGAGCGGGTTATCCGTATAGCTAAACCGTAAACCCTTGCCGAGGTTGCGTCGTAGAGGGCCGCGAAGGCCGTTTCATCTCCGCCTGCGCTGCGGCGCACCAGATCCGTGAGATCCGGGTCCATGCGGCCCAGCGTGGGAACGCCGTGCTGCTCACCCGGGGCTCCACCGGTCTCAGTCATGGGCCTGCACTGCTTATCCCTTCGGCGTTGGCATCTGCGCGGAATGTCCACGGACGCACTATGGACGTGAACTCTGCCATATGCGGGCCTGGGGATGCCAGCGGAACCACGACGCCGGGACCGGGGTGAAAGTTTTTTTGGCAGCCGACCCATCCGAACGCCGATCGGCTCCGAACTACTTACGCATTCACACCGATTTACAGACTCATCACGACGAAGGAAACCGATCATGAATACAAAGCTCCGGCTGCTCGCCGTTCCCACGCTCGCCCTGGGCGCACTGGCGCTCTCCACAACGCCGGCCATGGCCCACGGACCGGATTCCTGGTCCGGGCAGGCAACGCTGAACACCCTGAACAACTCCGGTACCACCGGCCAGGCCATGGTTGAGGTACACGGGACCGAAGCCAAGGTGACCGTCAACGTAACGGGCGCGGCTGAGACCTTCATGGACGGTCCTTTCCCGCACGCCCAGCACATCCACATCGCCGCGCAGGGCGTCTGTCCCGGCCCTGATGCAGACACCGACGGCGACGGTGTGGTCAACACGACCGAGGGCCACCCCTACTACGGACACATCGGCACCTCCCTCACAACCGAAGGCGACACCAGTGCCGACTCCGGCCTCGCAGTCGAACGCTTCCCGGGCGGCTCTGCGTACACCTATGAGCGGACCTTCGAGGTGAACCCGGAAACCGCCCAGTCCCTGGAGAACGGCACGGCTGTTGTGGTGGTCCACGGCGTCGATCCGGCCAAGATGCCGGAGGCCGCAGCGGCCAAGATGTCCGATCTGGATCCTTCCCTTCCGGCGGCAGCAACCCTTCCGGCTGCCTGCGGCACAGTAGCTGTCTCACAGATGGGCGCCATGCCTGAGGGCGGAGCTGACACCGGAGCGGAAGCATCCGCCGCCGGCAGCGCAGTAGACGGCTCTACGCTGGCAGCTGCCGGAATGGGAGCAGGAGTGCTGGCACTGGCCGGCGCCATGCTGGCCCGCCGCCGGGCCCGTGGCTAAGGAACCGGCAATGAAGACCGGCTGTTCCCCGGTGGACCTACAGTGACGGGGAGCAGCCGTGGGGGG
>NZ_JAXIOM010000032.1:0-43264 GCF_049311025.1 Arthrobacter sp. 3Tela_A | reverse complement strand
GGCTGCTCCCTCTCGGGGCAGCCGGCCTTTTGCCTGTCTGGTCTCAGATGTAGATCGCCGGATCAACGTACTCCGCCGGATCAACGGCGGGCTGGTTCATCTTGGGATCACGGTGGCGCCACGTCGCCGGAATGCCGGTAATGATCGAGTCCGCAGGCGCGTCCTTGACCACGACGGCGTTGGCGCCCACGGCACTGTTGGCACCGATGGTGACCGGGCCCAGAACCTTCGCACCGGCGCCCACGGTGACGCCGTTGCAGAGGGTGGGATGCCGCTTGACCTTGGCCAGCGACCGCCCGCCCAGGGTCACACCGTGGTAGAGCATGACGTCGTCGCCGATCTCCGCTGTTTCCCCGATGACCACACCCATGCCGTGGTCAATGAAGAACCGGCGGCCGATAGTGGCGCCGGGGTGGATCTCGATACCAGTGGCGAAGCGCGCGAACTGCGAGAGCACCCGTGCCGGGAAACGCAGTGCCGGGTTTGCCCACATTTTGTGGGTCAGGCGGTGCATCCAGATGGCATGCAGTCCGGAGTAGACGACGAGGTTCTCGAAGGATCCGCGCGCCGCCGGGTCGTGGGACGCGGCGGCGGCGAGGTCTTCGCGTAGGCGGGACAGGAAACTCACGGGTGACTTTCTGCTTCGGGGTACCCGCCGTCGCAGGCGGGGCTGACTAGCCGCGGATGTCGTCGTAGAGAACGGTGGAGATGTAGCGTTCTCCGAAGTCACAGACAACGGCCACGATCAGCTTACCGGCGTTTTCCGGCCGCTTGGCGAGTTCGAGCGCTGCCCAGACGATGGCGCCGGAGGAAATGCCGCCCAGAATGCCTTCCTTGGTGCCCAGCGCACGCGCCGTGGAAACGGAGTCCTCGATCGAGGCGTCGAAGACCTCGTCGTAGATTTCGGTGTCCAGGATTTCGGGGATGAAGTTGGCTCCGATGCCCTGGATCTTGTGCGGGCCCGGCGAACCGCCGTTGAGGATTGCCGAGTCCTTGGGCTCGACGGCGACGATCTGCACGCCCGGCTTGCGCTCCTTCAGGACCTGGCCGACGCCGGTCACGGTACCGCCGGTGCCGACGCCGGCTACGAAGATGTCCACCTTGCCGTCGGTATCGGCCCAGATCTCCTCGGCCGTGGTGGTGCGGTGGATCTGGGCGTTGGCAGCATTGGCGAACTGCTGGGCCCAGATGGCGTTGTCCGTCGTGGCCACGATTTCCTTGGCCTTCTCCACGGCGCCGCGCATGCCGTCGGCTCCCGGAGTCAGCACAATCTCGGCACCAAAGGCACGCAGCATGACCCGGCGCTCAGTGGACATGGTTTCAGGCATGGTGAGGATCACCTTGTAGCCGCGGGCAGCGCCAACCATGGCCAGGGCGATTCCGGTATTGCCGGAGGTGCCTTCCACGATCGTGCCGCCGGGGCGCAGTGCGCCGGCCTTTTCAGCGGCGTCGACGATTGCCACGCCAATGCGGTCCTTGACCGAGTTGGCGGGGTTGTAGAACTCAAGCTTGACTGCCACATCGCCGGGCAGGCCCTCGGTGAGCCGGTTCAGGCGGACCAGCGGGGTTCCGCCGACCAGCTGGGTGACGTCGTCGTAAATTCGTGCCATGTTTTTGTCCTCTGTTCGTCGAAGCCTGTGAACCGGATGCGGAACGCTTGTTACTTCAAGCGTATCTGCAGGCATTCATAGGATCAGTTGTCAAGCCATTCGGCGTAATATTTCCGGGCCTTGGCCAGCTTCGGATTGATGATCACCTGGCAGTAGCCCTGTTCGGGGTGCTTGGCGTAAAAATCCTGGTGGTACTCCTCTGCCCGGTGGAAAACGGGCAGCCGGGTAATTTCCGTCACGATGGGATCGCTCCACAGCGCCTGGGCACGTTCCCGGGCCTTCTCCATCTCCTCGCGCTCCTCCTCGGTGCGGTAGAACATCGAAGATCGGTACTGGGTGCCGACGTCGTAGCCCTGGCGGTTCAGGGTGGTCGGATCATGGGAGATGAAGAACATGTCCAGGATGACCTCGGCGGGGATGACGTCCTCGTCAAAGGTCACTTCAACGACTTCGGCGTGTCCGGTGATGCCTGAACACACGCTTTCGTAGTCCGGGTGGGCGGTGAACCCGCCGGTGTAGCCCGAGACGACGCTCTTCACGCCGCGGGTCTTCTGGTAGATGGCGTCGAGGCACCAGAAGCAGCCTCCGCCAAGAACATAGGTCTTCATGCCAATGTATAAGCCTGCGCCGGCCGCAAAGATTCCCCGCCGGCTTCCGATCTGCGAATAGTGCAGGGGAGCGGCGCCGTGTTCCCTTACCCGGCAGGGGTGCGCGTGGGGTAGAACTATTAGCTATGGAAACCCCACGCAACGGCGATACCGAGGCAAGCGGCGAGGAGCTGGAAGGCCAGGATGCGCCCGCGGATCAGGCAGCCCAACCGGCAGCACATCCCCGGCTCGGAGACGTGCTCCTGGCCGTCGAAGAGCTCTGGCCCGAATCCCTGGCAGAGGACTGGGATGCCGTTGGGCTGGTTGCCGGACGCCCGGAGCGAAGCGTTCAGCGCATCCTCTTCGCCGTCGATCCCGTCCATGAGGTCATTGATGAAGCCTTGGAGTGGGGAGCGGACCTGCTCATTACCCACCACCCGCTGCTATTGAAGCCGGTGCACTCGGTGGCCGGGACAGGTTTTAAGGGCGACGCCCTGCACCGGCTGATCGAAGGCGGCTGCGCCCTGCTTACTGCCCACACCAACGGAGACAGTGCCGTGGGCGGAGTCTCCGACGTGCTGGCAGATGCCTTTGGCCTTGTAGACACCGTTCCGCTGGTGCCTGCCGCGGACGGGCTTCCCGAGGAAGGCATCGGCCGGGTGGGAGACCTGCCCGAAGTCACCACGCTGGCTGAATTCGCAGAGCTGGTCTTCAGCATCATGCCGGCGGTTGCCGGCGGAGTCCGGGTGGCAGGTGACCCGCAGGGACTTGTCCGGCGCGTTGCTGTGTGCGGCGGTGCAGGGGACAGCCTCTTCGGCGCCGTGCGGGCGCAGCAGGCGGACGTCTACGTGAGCGCAGACCTGCGCCACCACCCGGCGTCGGAAGCACGCGAGGGCGCCGTGAACGGCCGGCCCTACCTTATAGATGTGTCTCACTTCGGCAGCGAATGGCTGTGGCTGACCCCGGCCGCGGGCGCACTGGAGAACGTGCTCGCAGACCAGGGATTCAGCGTTGAGATCCGGGTGAGTACCCGCAACACCGATCCGTGGGACTTCGTCCTCACTCCGGGCTAGCAGCCGGTGCCCGCCGGTGGCATAGGCTAGGAGAGCCGCACCAGTCAGGCAAGCGGATTATGTGGAGGTATTTGGTGGCAAAAGCATCATCGGCAGAGCAGCTCCGGCTGCTCGACCTGCAGGCGTTGGATTCGAAGATGAGGCAGCTGGATTCGCGGGCGCGCAGTGTGCGGGAAAACCCCGACCTTCAGGCCCTGGCCGCCAAGGCTGCAGCCGCACGCTCGGCACTGGGTGCCGCAGCGACCCAGAGCGCCGACATTGAGCGTGAGCTTGCCCGTGCCGAAGCGGACGTCGCATCGGTGACCGCCCGCCTGGAGCGGGACCAGAAGCACCTGGACAGCGGAACCGGCGGTTCAAAGGAGCTGACCGCCCTGCAGAGCGAGATCGAATCACTCAGCCGCCGCCGGTCCGACCTGGAAGACACCGAGCTTGAAGTGATGGAGCGCCTGGAGTCTGTCCGCGGAATTGAGGCCGAGCGCCGCGCCGAGGCAGCGTCTGCGGAGACTGAACTGGCAGACCTGGAAGCCAAGCGCGACGCCGAGCTGGCCGACATCGAGGCCGAACGCGCCGAAACCCAGCGCCAGCGCACAGAGCTGGCCGGCCGGTTTGCCCCCGATCTGCTCGCAGTCTACGAACGCACGCTGGCCCGCCACGGAATCGGCGCTGCCCGGCTCTTCCACGGCACCTCCGAAGGCTCGGGCATGCAGCTGAGCCCCGGGGACCTGGCGGACATCCGCAAGGCCGCGGCAGACGACATTGTGTTCTGCCCGGATTCCGGCTGCATCCTGGTCCGTTCTTCGGAGTGGGGCAGCTAAGCGGTGACCCTGTTCGACCCAACGGATACTGAAGTCTCCGCCTCGCCGTCCCGTGCCCGGCGGACCCTGATTGTCGAAGCCGACGGCGGTTCCCGCGGCAACCCCGGCCACGCCGGCTACGGTGCACTGGTGCGGGACCCCGAGACCAACGCCATCCTGGTCGAAAAGGCCGAGTACCTGGGCATCGTGTCCAACAACGTCGCCGAGTACTCCGGGCTGATCGCGGCCCTCGAGCTGGCCAATGAGATCGACCCGGATGCCTGGATCCTCGCCAAGATGGACTCCAAGCTGGTGGTTGAGCAGATGAGCGGCCGCTGGAAAATCAAGCACGAGGACATGCAGCGGCTGGCGCGCAAGGCCCGTTCCGTGGTTGATCCGCACCGGGTGAAGTACCAGTGGATCCCGCGTGAGATTAACAAGGACGCGGACCGGCTCTCCAACGAGGCCATGGACGCAGGGATCGCCGGCGTTCCGTGGAAGGGACGGAAGCTGGCTGCCGCTGCAGAACCGGAACCGGCACCGGCCGCGGCGGTAGCCGTGCCCACCGGGCGGCTGCACCACCTCGAAATCTGGGTGCGGGACTTCCCGCGTGCCGAAGCCAGCCTTGGCTGGCTGCTTGAGCGGCTGGGCTTTGTGCGCAGGGATTCCTGGGCCACCGGCGCCAGCTGGACGGGCACCGGCGGCTACATTGTGATCGAGGCCGGCCCCGACGTCGTTCCCGAAGGCCATGAGCGGCTCCGCCCGGGGCTGAACCACCTGGCCTTCGGTGCAGGGACCCCCGCAGAAATCGACCTGCTGGTGCGGCGTGCGGCCAGCCACGGCTGGACAGCGATGTTCCCGGACAAGCACCCGCATGCCGGGGGAGCCGGCCACTACGCCGCGTACCTTGAAAACGAAGACGGCTTCGAGGTGGAACTGGTGGCCGACCGAAGCTAGCTGTACAGCTAGCTGCGCTTGCCTGCCGGTCCTCCCTGCCTGTCTTCAGGCAGGATCAGGTTGAGCTGCCAGGGCTTCCGCCCTGCCGGCGGCACTAGTTCCGCCTCCCACTTTTCCGCAGCGGCGCTGCGAAGCTCCTCGACGGTCGACGGTGCGTTGCCGCTGCGGGTGAGCAGGTGGCGTGCCAGTTCGCCGCGGGTGTGCTTGGCGAAGTGGGAGACCACTTTGCGTTCACCGCCCCGCAGCTGGAACACGTTCACGGCGGCTGTATTCTGCGGAACGGGCTGCCACGCGGCGGCATAGGTGCTGGAGCGGCAGTCCACCACCAGGTGCCCTTCCGAGTGCCTGCCCAGCGGTTCAGCGAGGGCGGCCTTCCAGAACGCTGCCAGCCGGCCGCAGCCGGGAAGGTTCGTTCCCATCGAGAGCCGGTAGGCCGGAATTGCATCGCCGAAGCCGATGGCACCCCAGAGAGCGGAAACCACGACGACGGCGTCCTCCGCCGCCTGCTGCTGGGCGGGGGTGAGCGTCGCGTGGCCAAGGGCGTCATAGAGGACGCCGGAATAGATCCGGTGGGCGGGTGCGCACGGTTCGTTTTCAAGAACCGTGTTCCGCTGTACCTCGGCGGCCAGGGACGCTCCGACTCCCAGCACTTCGTGCGCGTCAGTGGCTGAGCTGACATCCATCAGAGCAGCGAGCACTTCCTTGCGGGCGCCGGCAAGCTCAGGGAAATGAAGCGCATCGGGGTTCAGGGTGGGGCCCGACTCCGGGCGGGTCTTGCCCTCGGAGGGCGGCAGGAGGATCAGCACGAATTAATCGTACGGTCCTGCGGAAGGTAGCATTGACCGCGGGACGGGTTGGCCAGGCAATCGCGTCAGGACGGTTTTCGGACCGGACCTGCCGAGGAAAGTCCGGGCTCCGCAGGGCAGGGTGGTGGGTAACGCCCACTCGGGGAAACCCGCAGGCCAGTGCCACAGAGAAGAGACCGCCCGCGTTTATCCGCGGGTAAGGGTGAAACGGCGGTGTAAGAGACCACCAGTGCCCCGGGCGACCGGGGCAGCTAGGTAAACCCCACTCGGAGCAAGGCCATACAGGGTGCGTTTGAGGGCTGCCCGCCCGAGCATCCGGGTAGGCCGCTGGAGGGAACCGGCAACGGTTTCCGGAGATGGATGATTGCCGCCTGCAGTGCCGGTAACGGCCGGCAGGTACAAAACCCGGCTTATCGGCCAGCCCGTCCCGCCTTCTCCACGCCGGCCCGGCGTCACGCATTATGTACACCGTCTGCCTCCGTTACAAGCACGCCGGGGCGTTTAGCAGGAATTTAGGCTGACTTATTTCTACCGGTATGGTCGGGCATGCATCTGCATATGCCTCGGCTATTCTGTGTCGATGGTCACGCAATCAGTACCCGGAAGGCACCTTGTGGTGCGCAACGCCAACTTCCGGGCGCTGTGGGTTTCCTCGACGATGGGCATCCTGGGCGGGTCTGTCACTGCAGTCGTCCTTCCCGTCATCGCGGCTGTGGAACTGGGGGCCAGCGATTTCGCCGTCGCGGCGCTGTCCGGAATGGTCTTCCTGCCCTGGCTGCTGTTCGGCCTGCCGGTTGGTGTGGTGGTGGACCGGCGCCGGCGCCGTCCGGTGATCCTGGTTTCCCTCGTGGCCCGGATCGTGCTGCTCGCCACCCTGCCCATCGCCTATTGGCTTGGTGTGCTTACGACGGCGCAGCTGTTCATTGTCTCCTTCCTGGCCGGATTGGCGGCGGTGTACTTCACGCTCGCTGAGGCTGCGCTTATTCCGCGTGCGGTGACCAAGGATGAGCTGATCGAAGGCAACGGCCTGATGACCGGTTCCGGTGCCTCTGCCGACGCCGTCGGAAGGGGCCTGGGCGGCTGGATGACCCAGGCTGTGGGAGCGTCGAACTCGCTCCTGGTGCAGCTGGCCGCGTCAGTTGCCTCCTTCATTGCCATTCTCGGGCTGAAGGTTGAGGAACCCTTGCCTGCCAGTACCGAGAAGCGCCATATCTGGCGTGAGATGCGCTCGGGGCTGAGTTACTCACTGAGCACTACGCCGCTGCGTGTACTGCTGCTGGTTGCCGCGCTCTGGAACCTCGGCGGGAACATCGTCGTGTCCCTGATCGTGCTGCTGGTGATACGCACCCTGGGGGAGAACGGCACCTGGCTTGGCTTCCTGATGGCTGCCACCGCCGTGGGCGGAACCCTGGGCGGCCTGACCGTCAAGCGGCTGGCAGAACGGTTCGGTTCCGGTGTGGTGTGGCGGTTTTCGATGTTTCCCGCCGCGGCCGGTTACGCCGCCCTGCTGCTGATGACGCCGGGGTGGGGAATGCTGCCCGGGTTCTTCGGGATGTTCCTGACCGGACTCGCCATCTCCATGAACATTGTGGTCTCCACCAGTTTCCGGCAGCGGGTCTGTCCGCCGGACATGATGGGCCGCCTGGGGTCCGCGACCCGGATGGTCAGCTGGGGGATGCTGGCAATAGCTTCCCTGCTGGCCGGTGTTCTTGCCACCACCGTCGGTGTCCGCGGCGGGATTGTGGTGGGCATCCTGGTCGCCGTCCTCGCACCGTTCGTCGCTTCCCGGGGTCCGCTCCGGGGCGTAATACACCTTGAGGACCTGGAACCGGCACCGTCACTTCCGACTGGCCAGACGGACGGTAAGCCGAAAGCCGCTGCCCAGGAGCAGTCCTCGCTGTAATCGGCCCTGTGACGAACATCTCGCAGCCCTGTCCCGAGCTTCGACTGTGGCCTAATACACTTAGAGAAGGTCCGCGGCCGCGCTTTTCGCCGCGGAACACCAAGACCCGGCCCATGCGGGCTTGCTCCGGCCATGGCGCCGGAGGACTTACCAACCGGTCACAAAGCAGTGCCGGCTGAGACAAAGGATGTGAAGATCTGTGAGCCAGAAGTCCGAAACCTGCCTGGATGCGTGGATGGACCGGGAGGCGATGGCAGAAGCCATGATCCCGCTCATCGGCCGCCTCTACCGGGAGAACAGTGTTGTCACCTCGGTTCACGGCCGCCCGCTGGTCAACCGCTCCGTCATCGACATTCTGAAGGCGCACCGTTTCGCCCGTCAGATCGACGACGTTGAGTTGCCGGTCTCTGAGACCCTGCCGATCCTGAAGGCTCTCACCGAACTGGAACTCGGCGCAGCCTCCGTGGATTTGGCCCGAATGAACGCCAAGTACCAGCGCGAAGGCAACGGGG
This sequence comes from Arthrobacter sp. 3Tela_A, assembly GCF_049311025.1. NCBI lineage: Bacteria > Bacillati > Actinomycetota > Actinomycetes > Micrococcales > Micrococcaceae > Arthrobacter > Arthrobacter sp. 3Tela_A. The sequence goes on along the minus strand of NZ_JAXIOM010000032.1, from coordinate 35,022 downwards.
CGCCCCTGGTGGACTTCCTGCGAACTGAACTTGCCGACGTCGCAGGCAAGCACGGCGCTGACGAGCGCACCAGCACCGATGTGGTGCTGTACGGCTTTGGCCGCATCGGCCGCCTGCTGGCTCGCATCCTCATTGACCACGAAGGCGGCGGTCAGGGGCTGCGCCTGCGGGCCATCGTTGTGCGCAAGGGCGCCGAGAACGATCTGGTCAAGCGCGCCAGCCTGCTGCGCCGCGACTCGGTGCACGGCGCCTTCCCCGGCACCATCACCGTGGATGAAGAGAGCAACACCATCCTGGCCAACGGCACCCTGATCCAGGTCATCTACTCCAACGATCCGGCCTCCGTCGACTACACCTCCTACGGCATCAGCAACGCGATCGTGGTGGACAATACCGGCCGCTGGCGCGACGAAGCCGGACTGGCCCAGCACCTGAGCGCCAAGGGCGTCGCCCGCGTGCTGCTCACCGCTCCGGGCAAGGGCGACCTGAAGAACATCGTGCACGGCATCAACCACCAGGCAATCACCGATGAGGACAAGATCCTCTCGGCGGCATCCTGCACCACGAACGCCATCACGCCGGTGCTGAAGGTCCTCAACGACAAGTTCGGCATCGTGAACGGACACGTGGAGACGGTCCACTCCTTCACCAATGACCAGAACCTGATCGACAACTTCCACAAGGGTGACCGCCGGGGCCGCTCCGCTGCACTGAACATGGTCATCACTGAAACCGGTGCTGCCAAGGCCGTTGCCAAGGCGCTGCCGGAACTCGCGGGCAAGCTCAGCGGCAACGCGATCCGCGTACCCACCCCGGACGTCTCCATGGCCATCCTGAATGTGAACCTCGAGACCGAGACCACCAAGGAAGAGCTGAACACCTTCCTTCGGGAAACCTCGCTGAACTCCGAGCTGCATAAGCAGATCGACTACATCGATTCCCCGGAAGTCGTTTCAACGGACTTCGTCGGTTCCAAGCGGGCCGGCATTGTTGACGGCCTGGCCACGATCTCCAACGGCAAGAACGCCATCCTTTACGTCTGGTACGACAACGAGTACGGCTACAGCTGCCAGGTTATCCGTGTCCTGGAAGAAATGGCCCACGTGAACCCGCCCGCCTTCCCGCGGGCCGAGGAACTGGTCGCCAGCGCCTAGCGCCAAGGTATACAAACAGAGCGCCCCGTCCGGGTAACCGGGCGGGGCGCTCTGTTTTAGGTTCTGCCTTCAGCTGTGGTGCTCCTAGTGGCCGAACGGGTCCGGATCCACCCCGGGCATCCAGGACAGGCCCGGAACGTTCCAGCCGTTGGACTTGAGGACCTTCCGTGCCTTGCGTCCCCAGCGGTCGTTGAGCCGGTCCACATAGAGTTTGCCGTCGAGGTGGTCGTACTCATGCTGAAGCACCCGTGCGAACCACCCGGTCGCCTCGAACTGGACGGGGGTGCCGTTCTCATCGAATCCGGAGACCCGTGCCCAGTCCGCCCTGGTGAGGGGAAAGTTCTCTCCGGGCACGGACAGGCAGCCTTCGACTTCCTCATCCGGATCGGGCGCGGAGCCGGGCACCTTCGAGGTGAGCAGCACCGGGTTGACGACGACGCCGCGGTCCGGAGCGTCGTCGTCGTTCGCAAAATCGAAGGTGAAGATGCGCAGGCCCACACCGATCTGCGGTGCGGCGAGGCCAACGCCGTTGGCGACGTCCATGGTTTCGTACATGTCCGCAACAAGGGTGCGCAGGTCGTCGTCGAAACTGGCGACTTCGGCAGCCCGGCGGTGCAGCACCGGTTCACCGTAGATGACGATTGGGCGGACGGTCATGGGTTCTGCTTTCCGTTCTCGGTTGAGGGGGAGGTGATGCTGCGGCCAATGACTTCGCGCATGATCTCGGAGGTTCCGCCGAAGATCGTCAGCAGCCGCGCCGCCAGGAAGGCCTGGGCCACCGGGTACTCAAGAATGTATCCGTAGCCGCCGTGCAGCTGCAGGCACCGGTCTGTCACGGACTTGACCCGCTCGCTGGCCCAGAGCTTGGCCTTCGCCGCAGAAACCGCGTCGAGTGAGCCGGCATTAAAGGCCTGCACTGCTGAATCCACGTAGGACTCCGTGACTTCCACCTCGGTGAGGATGTCCGCCAGTTCAAAGCGGGTGTTCTGGAAGTCGCTGACCCGGGCCCCGAACGCGCCGCGCTCGGCGGTGTAGGCGGCGGTGGCCTCGTAGACGGTCCGTGCCACAGCGGAGGAAGCCACGGCGATGGCCAGGCGTCCCTGCGGCAGCTGTCCGGCGGCGTATTCAAGGCCGCGGCCTTCCTCGCCCACGAGGTTCCCTGCCGGGACCAGCACATCATCGAAGAAGAGTTCAGCGGTGTCAGAAGCCTTGAGGCCCATCTTGTCCAGCTGGCGGCCGGTGGTGTAGCCGCTGGTCTTCTCCACCATGAACATGCTGAAGGAGCGGGCGCCGCCGCGTCCGGTACCGCCGTCTGTCCGGGCCAGGACCAGGGCCGCATCTCCGCTGATCCCGTTGCCGATGAAGGTCTTCTGGCCGTTGAGCAGCCAGTCGCCGTCGGCGGTGCGGACTGCCTTGGTGCGGATGCCGCGCAGGTCGCTGCCTGCCCCCGGCTCGGTCCAGGCCACCGAAGTCACTTTGTCCCCGCTGACCATCTGCGGCAGCCAGCGCTCCTTGAGGTCTTCAGAACCGTAGGCCAGCAGGTGGGGGAGGACCATGTCGTCATGGAGATGGAAAGCCAGTCCGACGGCGAGATGGTTGGCCCGGGCGAACTCCTCGTCCATGACCACGCGGTAGCGGTAGTCCCGCATACCGGCGCCGCCGAATTCCTCCGGAACGGCCAGGCCCAGCAGCCCCTGCTCCCCGGCGGCCTTCCACAGGCGGCGCGGCATCATGTGGTCGGCTTCCCAGTCCGGGTAACCTGGCGCTACTTCCCGCACGTTGAACTCGCGTGCCAGGTCGCGGAACAGCTCGTGGTCTTCCTCGAAAAGCGTGCGTTCCAACGCGGCGCCTCCTTAGTTCTCGCCTGCCGGCGTTTACGGTGCACCTGCCCATTCGGGGCAGTGAAAGCGGATACGTAAAAGGCCGCCCCGGAAAATATCCGAGGCGGCCTTTGTGAAGCTGGGAACCAGCCTCTTCCGGGTGAGTAACGGGGGTTGAACCCGCGACCTCCTGGACCACAACCAGGCGCTCTGCCAACTGAGCTATACCCACCATGTGCACTCAGATTTATTCATCTGCAAAGTCCAGGCGAGTGGTCTTTGCGAACTCATTTATCTGAGGCAGCGGTAACAAGCTTACACGGTTTTTGGAGTGCTTCTGACACAAGTGCACCTCAGCGCCCCAAATGTGATGCAGCTAACTGTTTTAGGATGTGCCGCTGATCTGCGCAGCAATCTTTTTCGCCTGTGCTGAATCGGGTCCGGGCTCCGGTACGAAGACAGCGGCACGGTAGTAGCGCAGTTCGTTGATGGAGTCCTGAATGTCTCCCAGGGCGCGGTGGCCGCCGTTCTTTGCCGGGGCCTGGAAGTAGGCGCGCGGGTACCAGCGGCGGGCGAGTTCCTTGATGGTGGACACATCGATGATCCGGTAATGCAGGTAATCGATGACCTCGGGCATGTCCCGGGCGAGGAACATCCTGTCCGTACCGACTGAGTTTCCAGCCAGCTGGGCCTTCTTCGGTTCGGGTACCCACTTGGTGATGTACTCGATCACCTCAGCCTCGGCTTCGGCCAGGGTCATGCCGCCGGGCAGCTCGTCCAGGAGTTTGGACGTGGTGTGCATCTGGCGGACAAAGTCGCCCATCTGCTCCAGGGCGGCGTCGTCGGGTTTGATGACGACGTCGACGCCGTCACCGAGGATGTTAAGTTCCGAGTCCGTGACCAGGACCGCGACCTCGATCAGGGCATCGGCGCTGATATCCAGCCCGGTCATCTCGCAGTCGATCCAGACAATGCGTTCGTTAGTTATTGGCACGAGACAAATGTACCCCGCACACCCTTGGCGCCGTGGGCCTAGAGGCTGGAGTGGCTCCGCTGGCGGCGGTCCTGGCGCTCGGAGTCCGCAGTCTTTACCGGCGGATGTGCGCTGGGGATGTACGGCTGCAGGGGGAGTGAGCCCGTGTCCGGAGGACCGAATGTGCGCGTCCACCGGCTCGCCTGTCCCGCGGAGCCGGGGATGGGGGTGTTCAGGAACTCCCGGGCTGCGCCGGGCGCCAGGGGAATGGCCGGGGCGGTGTCTTTGGGATGGCCGTCGTTCACGGGAGTGCCGGCGCCGCTTTCCAGGCGGCTTCTTAGCGCATCTTCAACGGACAGGTCTGCTGCAGGAGCGGGCCTTCCGGCCGAAGGTGACCCGGGAACCGCGGGGACGGCTTGCGCTTCGCCCGCGGGAACCGTCAGCGCGCCGGCTGCCTCGACGCGGGGCTGCGGGGAGACGGGAGTCCGGGAGGCGTACCAGGCTGCAGCGAAGGCGGCCAGGAGGATAGCGGAGGTTCCGGCTGAAACTGAAACGGGCAGCTCAGCCCACAGCAGGCAGACCCCGGTGGTCCCGGAGACGAAAAGGCCCCAGCCCAGCAGTTCCGTGCTGCGCTGCGGGCCTGACACCCGATTTTCGGCGCGCCGGCCGCGCCGTCTGACTCCTGGTTCTGCCCGGTGGCGCCCCACAGCCCATACCGCCTTGCCTTGTCCGACCCAACCGCTCCAGTCTATGTGAGCCGCAACGCAAAGCCCGTGCAGCGCGCCGCCGCGTCCCCATGGGCGCACATGTCTCGATGCTAATATTTGGCCTGACGATCCCGCCCAAGCCGGATCCGATGACCGGAAGCTGCAGTGGGCGGATTCGCTGGGAGTGTGTGCACAGCGCACGCCCATGGAGGCACTTGCTTTCGAACCTGGTGCCCGTTCGCTGGGGCCGCCGCACGAACCAGAGATTGGAACGACCAACGATGACCGCCCAGGTCCCTGCGACCGAGCCTTCGTCTCCCGAACCGGAGAGCACGAAAACCGACAATCCGAACGTCGCGATCATCCATGGTTTCATCGGCTCCATGATGATGCTGGCCGGCTCCCTTGGAGTCGGTTGGCTGTCGCTTTCCTCCATCGAACTGCGCCGCGTCGAGTTCATCATGTGGCTGCGCTTCGAGCCGGCCGGTGCGGTGATTTCCGTCCTGCTCCTGGCACTGGGCGGAATGCTGCTGGTGCGTTCCTGGCTGCGGTTTGGGCAGCGGATCGGAGACTGGGGGCCGCAGTCCCGCCCATACGTGCTCAAGGCCATCCTCGCCTGGGGCGGGCCGATGTGCCTGACCCTGCCGCTGTTTAGCCGGGACGTGTTTGCCTACATTGCCCAGGGGCTGGTGATGGTCAGCGGGCTGAACCCGTACAAGGACGGCTATTCCCAGATCTCCAACTACCTCCAGCTGGGGGCAGATGATCTTTGGGCGCAGAGCCCGACTCCCTACGGGCCCATCTTCCTCTGGCTCGAAGAGATCGTAGTGCGCATTACCGGCGGCCAGACGGAGTTCTCGATTCTGCTCTTCCGCCTGATTGCCCTTATCGGCGTCGCAATGTGCGTTTACTACGTGCCCAAGCTGGCCGAAATGCACGGTATCAACCCCAACCGGGCACTCTGGCTCACCGCCGCGAATCCGCTCTTCCTGACGAACTTCATTGCCAGCATCCACAATGACGCGCTGATGATCGGCCTGGCCCTGGCCGGCCTGTACTACGCAGCCACGAAACGGGGCATTCTGGCCACGGTCCTGGTCACGCTGTCCGTGGGCATCAAGCCGATCACGCTGATCTTCCTGCCCTTCATTGCGCTGATGTGGGCTGGGAAGGGCGCCTCCTGGCCGCGGAAGTTCCTTTACTGGTTCATGACCGCCGCGCTGTCATTCGGACTGCTCGCAGTACTCGGCGTCGTCAACGGACTCGGTTTCGGCTGGGTAGGGGCATTGAGCACGCCGGGCAGCGTCTGGATCTGGTACGCCCCGGTGGGCTTCCTCGGACTGATCGTGGCTACGCTGGGCAACTCTCTCGGGCTGCCCGGCTGGTCCTTCGCCGACGTCATCCACACGCTGGGGCGGCTGGCCTCCCTCGCCGTCGTGGTGTGGCTCATGTTTGTCGGGGATTACTCGCGCCTGGTGCGCCGTCTCGCGCTGGCCTTCGCGGCGATCGTCATGCTGGCCCCGATGATCCAGTCCTGGTACGTGGTATGGCTGATTCCGCTGTTTGCCGTCACCGGCATCCGCAACGACTGGCAGGTGAAGACGCTCTACCTGTTTGTGTCCTTCTTTATGGTGTACGCCATCAGCGACCAGCTGGATATCTGGCCGTACTTTGAGTTCAGCCTCAGTGCGGCACGGCAGATTGCCGCCGTCACCGCCGTCGCCTTCGCGCTTTACCTGATCTTCCTTGATCCGAAGACCAAGGTGTTGTTCCGCAAGAAGCTTACGGAGCCGGCTCCGGGCGAACTTCGGATTCGCTGACGCTTCCGGCCCGTGCCAGGGCCACGATCCTGTTCAGCGACCAGGCCAGCAGTGCCATCAGGAGCAGGTTGCGTACGGTGAGCAGCAGCGCGACGGCGATGTTGAGGTCGTTGTACAGCGCTTCGTAAAACATCGGATAGACCAGCGTCGTCAGGGCTGCGACAGCAACCATCATTGCTGCCGGAACGCGCCAGGCGCGTCCCTGCCAGGCCACGCCCACGGCCGTCACTGCGCCGAGCCAGAGCATGAACTGCGGTGAGCCCACCTTGTTGAAGACGATGAACGCTGAGACAAGAGCCAGGGAACCGGTTGCCAGCAGTGCACCGGTGTCGGCTCCGCGGCGCAGGGCCCAGAGGAGCAGCACGACGACTGCGACTGCGGATACCGCCAGCAGCGGCGTCATCAGTGCGGCCACAGGTTCGCCCAGAGCGCCGCGCACCTCCCGCGTATTGATCACCGTGTCTTCGAAGATGTGTGCGTCGGACCGGCCCAGGATGGCCTGCCAGAGGCCGGGTGTGGTGAACGGTGCTTCCAGCTGCATCCCGCGGTCTCCCTGCGCGCTCATAAAGCTCAGCAGGTGACGTGCGCCTCCGGCCGCAGTAACGATGGCGGCGATGACGGCCGAGAGAGCGGCTCCGGTAACGAGCAGTGTGATGCGGCGCTTGGAAACGGCGAGGACGGCCAGGATGACCGCTGCCGGCCAGACCTTGATCCAGGTGGCGCCGGCAAGCAGCAGGGAAGCAACCACCGGGCGGGTGGCCAGCCAGAGCAGTCCCATGATCACCAGCGGAACGGTCAGCCCGTCAATGCGGCCGACGGCGACCGGTCCGAGCAGTGCGGTGATGCCCATCCACCAGTAGGCGGCGATGTAGTGCTGCCGGGTTCGTTCCCGGGTAAGGACTGCCAGAGCTGCAGCATTGAGTCCCGTGAAAATGAGGAACCAGGCGAACTGGTAGGGTCCGTATCCAAAAACGGCGGCCAGCAGCATGGGTGCCAGCGCACCGATTGGGTAGACCCAGTCCGTGGTGATGCCCTGCCACTCGCCGTCCTGCAGGCCTTCGAATGCCCACTGCCGGTAGAACTGGATGTCGCTGAGTACCTCACCGGCGAAGATCAGCGGGGAAAGAAGTCCGAAAAAGAGCAGATGCACCCCTGCGAATGTCAGCCACAGGACCCTTGGACGCATGTAGCTGGGTTTGGTTGCAGCCGGTGTGGATGACATGCGGGGTGGTACTCCTTAGCAGCGGATTTTCGGGTGTGCAGGCCGTCGCACCCCAGCGACTAGGGTACCTGCGGCGCAAGTCCGGCATGCAATTGGTGGCGGAACACGGAATACTGTAGGCATGGGCGACGGAACAGAGCACTCGATCACTGCCGATTTTGAAGTTTCCTCCTGGGAGCCGACCCCTTATGCAGTGGAGGGAACCAACAGCGAACTCTCTACGGTTCGGGCGGTGAGGATCTTCGAAGGACCCATCACCGGTACCAGCGTTTCCGACCTGCTTCTGGCTGGCAATGACACCGGTGCCGGCTATGTAGGCAGCGATGTTTTTGCCGGCAGTGTTGAGGGCCGTGAAGGCACCATGGTGATCCAGCACTGGGGGCTTGCCGAAGGGGAAGCTACTGCGTCGTCGGGCCATATCATTCCTGGTTCCGGTACCGGCGGTCTTGCCGGTATCTCCGGTAAAGCGATCTTTTCGCAGACGGAGGACGGTCAGCACCGTCTTGAGCTGCGTGTGTCTTTCCCGTTGCCTCCGGCTGAGCCGGACATGCCGTCCGCGGGGGAGACTATCGACGGCCACGCCGCCGACGCCCGCTAGGGATTTACCGGAACCGTGGACCACCGCGGTTGAGTATCGTCAGGTCAAGAATGCGGTTCTCTTGAGCTGTTGCCGTCGGAGTGCTGCTGCTGCTGGGCGAATCCTTCCTGGGTCTTTTTCTTGTTGCGCCCGCTGACCTTGGTCGTGTGGGCCTGCTGTTCCGAGCGTATGGTGACCTGCTGCTGAACAGTGCTGCCAGCGCTGAACCCGGTTGGCGGTGGGCCCGTTTGGCGTTGAACCGGTTGGCTGAACCCGTTTGGCGTTGAACCGGTTGGCTGAACCCGTTTGGCGTTGAACCGGTTGGCTGTGGGCCCGTTTGGTTGCTCGTGGCAGGTGCGAAACCCGACAGCCTACGCCAGCCCGGGCCGCCTGGGTGCCCGCTGGTCGAATCTCGTTGGCTGAACTCGGTTGGCCGCGAACCGGTTGGCTGCGGGCCCGGCTGGCCGAATCCGGTTGCCGGCGAGCCCGGCTGGCCGAATCCGGTTGCCGGCGAGCCCGGCAAACCGGTGGTGGCCGTTGCCCGGGCCAGCCATGTGTGCCCGCACCTGCACCCGTACGGCTCTGTGTACTCGTAAGGCTCTGTGCGCCGGTAGGGTTTCCTGCCAAACGGGCCAGGGAATCCACTAGAACGGCGGCGGGTCGTCGTCTGTGTCATGCCTCTTACGTGCAGGATTCTCCTGTTGCGGGATCCGTAGTCCGGCGGTCTGTTGTGCTGGGGTGTAGTCCAATGTGGCGTCGGTGGTGTAGGAGCGTCCCGTCGGTGACTCCCATTCGATGGTTCCGGGTTCGGGTTGGCGGGCTTTCCAGTGGCCGAGGGTTTTGAAGCGGTGGTGTTTGGGGCAGAGGTGTTCCAGATTCGTATGGTCTGTGGGTCCGCCATGGGAGAAGGGCGTGGTGTGGTCGATCTCGGCATGGGTGACGCTGACTGAGCAGCCGGGGAATCGGCAGGTTCCGTCCCGGGCTTGGAGCCAGCGTTTGAGTCCTGCGGGGATGCGGCGTGTTCGTCCGACGTTGAGGATTTCGCCGGTGGCGGGGTTTTGGAGCAGGGGTGTCCAGTGCAGGGCGTCGAGGATCATGGTCCGTGCGGTGTCGGCGCTGATTGGTCCGTAGCCGTTTAGCTCTGCGGGGTTCTCGTCGAGTCCGGCCAGGGTGTCAGCGTTGATCAGGACCATGACTTCGGTGCGGACTTTGGACCGGTTCCGGTTCCGGTGCCGTTCGGCCCGGCGTGGCCGTTTCGGTTCCGGGTTCGTAGGAGGGGTGGAGGCCGGCGGTCCAATGGAATCGGGGACGGGACCGGTCTCAGTCTCAGTTCCGGTCCCGGCCCCGGTCCCGGTCGCAGTTTCGCTTCCGACCTCGGTAGGAGTGTCTAGGGGCTTCACCTGTGCAGTGCCGCCAGCGGTACCAATACCAACACCAGTGCCGGGGCCTGTGTCAGGGAAAGCGGCAGTGCCGGGGCCGGAGCCAGGGAAAGCGGCGGTGCCTGTGCCAGTGCGAGTGCCGGGGCCGGAGCCGGGGCAAGTGGCAGTGCCAGTGGAAGTGGTTCCGCGGCAGCCGCAGCCCTCGCTGGCGGGAGTGCCATTGCCAGGCGCGTCCTCGCTGCCCGTTGCAGTACCGGGAGCAGAATCAGGGCAGGTGGTTGTGGGTGTTGGTTCGCCTTCGAGGAGCAGTTCGGTGAGGGTGTCAGCGCGGAGCTGGTCCATGGTTCGTGGGTCGCCGGCTCGTTTGCCGGCTTTGGCGGCACTGGTGAGGGCTGCGAACATGGCTTGACCTTTCTCCGCGGCGATGATCGCGCTGAGGCAGGACATCCCGTCGGGCAGGGGCTGGAACATCACCCGGCGTTTGTCCTTCGCCTCACGGTGCCGGACCGGAATCAGATCCGGGAACCGGGACTCCCGGAGCCTTCGTGCCCGCCGGCCGAACCCGGCAGCAGTCCTGCCTTCAGCCGCTGCAAGCAGATCGCGTTCGAACGCACCACGCACAGTCAGTGCGTCGGCGCTTGCAAGGGCAGCTTCGGTTCCGGCCCCGTCTCCCGACGCCGCTCCATCGAAGCTCCGCGCTCAGCTCCGTCGCCGGGTCCCATGTCTCCGGGTCCCATATTGAATCCGAGGTCCAGTTGGCCCGACTCTGACTGGTTGTCACCGGTGTCCTCAGCAGCCGCGTTACCGGCACTTGTCTGGGCTTCCGTCGCCTCAAGGACGTCGGTGGGCAGGTTGTGGGTTTCCTCAAGGATGATCCGCGCGTGCTGGATGGCGTTCTTCCCCTCTGCCAGCTGGACCAGGGTGTCCGGAGCCTCGGCGCAGAGGCGGGAGGATTCACTGATGAGCTGCATCGCGGTCATGTGGGGGATGTTCAGGACCGTGGATGCCTCGGCTGCCGCAAGGCTCATGGCCAGGGCTGGTTCTTCGCGTCCGGATGCATCGGCGATGTCGCGGGCGAAGAGAACCTCCAAACGGGCGGCAACACGTGCCTGCTGAGCCTGCGCCCAGGAGACCAGCATCCCCAGACGCTGCAGAGCAGACACGGTTTCGTCATAGCCCAAGGACTCGGCGCCATGAAACGACAAACTGCCAGCAAATCCCTCAGGAAGGGCTTCCACCGGGGTGTCATCGGCCAAGGCAGGATCGGCACGGAACACTGCACCGGAAGGAGCAACAAACCTGGGATGCGCGCCAGACGAGTCGGCGGGTCCCGGTCCGCGCGAAAACCCGGGATTCGGCCCAGACTGGTTCCCGGGGTGAGGCCCAGACGAGCCGGTGGTTTCCGGTCCGGGCGAAAAACCGGAATGAGGCCCGGACGGGTTCCCTGAATGCGGGCCGGACGGGTTCCCGGAATGAGGCCCAGGCGAGGCGCTGGAATCCCGCCAGACAATGGATTCGGCATCTGGTTCGGCCCCTGGTTCGACACCCGGCTCCATGTTCGGTTCCGCACCCGGCGCACCGCTCCGTTCCCGGTCAGTTGACCGGAAGAACGGTGTGTCCGAGGAGCGGTTCATACCCCAACTCTTTCAGCTGCCACTGACATTCCGAGGCCAAAATCAGCCCTTTTCAGGACCACCGATTACCGGTGATTTACCTGCTTTTAGACATTGATTGAATTAGGGTTGCGGGGCACCAACGGAGCTTCGGGACCGGACGTGCAGCCCGTAGGATTGCCAGCACAGCACAGCACAGCCTATGACGAGGAATTCAGAGCCACCGCCGGCAGCCCGGACACTGTATAGAGCAGCCACACAGCTGCGGCAGCACAGCCGCCAATCACGATGGCGAACAGCGTCAGCCAAACGCCGGAGGGCACCTTGGTGCGCTGTGCGAGGATCCAGGCGTCCGAGGACTGCAGGGCACTGCGCCGCCGGGTATGCACACTTAGCACGTTCAGCCAGTCACGCACCGAACCAACCAGGAGCGCGATTCCCAAGGAAGCAATCACCAGTGAGACCAGCTCGGCAGGAACAAACCAGAGCAGAAGCACTGCGGCACCGGCACACCCCAGCGCTATCGCAGCACCCTGAAGATTGCGGATAAAGATCAGCGCCGAGAGGAGGACCAGCACACCAATAGAAAGAGCCGCAGGCGCCCATCCCGACTGGGCGGCCCAAATAAGGGCCAGACCAGTCAGTGCCGGCACCGGATAACCCCAGAACCCGGACCACACCGCTCCGAAGCTGCTCCGGCCGAGGCTTCGCATCTGGCCGGAATGATCAAACCGGAGCTCAATTCCCGTGATCCGGTGACCGGCAGTAAGTGCAGCAAAGCCATGTCCCAGTTCGTGGACAAAAGTTACAAAGAGCCCAAACCAGCGCCATGTCCGTGCAGGTACTGACAGCAGGACGGCGACGGCGACGACGGCGGCAAGCAGCCAGGGCTGCGTCTGCAGCCCTTCAACCCGGCTGAAACCGGCAGTTACCCTGTTCCAGAAGTCCGCAGCCCAGGTCAAAGCTCGAGCTGGCCCCGCAGGATCGACTTGCCGGAGTGTTCGGGGTTGCCGTCCAGTGGCTCATCCGAAATGTCCACAATCGGATAGGCGCTCAGATCCAGGCCGTCAGGGATCTTCAGCCGGGCCTCGGTGCCGTCCATCTCGCCCAGGCTCACCATGGAGGTGATGTCGGGGGAGATCAGCCAGACTTCCCGGTAACCTTCGGCGTCACTGCTGCTGGAAGTGATTACGAGTTCGCGTTCGCCGTCGGGCAGAACGTCAACCGTGGCTGTGCCTTCATCGCTATACGAGGGGAGGGGCTCCAGCGGAATGGAGGCAATGACCTCGGACTTGGGCGCAAGACCCTGCACCACTCCCCAGGTCGCTGCTCCGGCAACCACTGCTGCCGCTGCTGCGGCGGCGAGCCACTTAGCCCCGCGGCGTCGTCGTCGTTCATCTGCGAGAGAGACCGGCCGTGCGACACCCGCAGGTTCCGGATCCGCCTTCGCCTCTTCGGCGGCGGAGGTCTGCTGGTCTTCCAACGGGTCACGGCTGAGGGACGGGTCAAGGCCCAGCGCTTCGTGGATGCCTGCCCAGACGGCGGGCGGGGGCACGGACCCGGAAGGAGCCGTGCTTCGGCCAGCCTTTACCACCCGGCCGTAAGCGCTGATCTCGCTCCGGCACTGCTCGCAGTTCTCAAGGTGGGCAGACTCTTCGGCACTGGGCTCCTCGCCCAGAGCCAGGAGGGCCAATGCATCATCGTGCAGGTGCTGCATCGCTTACCTCCAATCGTTGCCGCAGTTGAGTAAGTCCCCGGCGAATATGGCTTTTGACTGTCCCCAGCGGCAGGCTGAGCCGCTCGGAAATCTGCTGGTGGGTCAGGTCTTCGTGGAAAGCGAGCCGCAGTATCGAGTGCTGCGGCTCACCCAGCCGGGTGAGTTCGGCATCCAAAACCACCTTGTCGGCGACCCCTTCCGGATCTGGACCGCCCGAGCCTGTCCGCTCGCTGACAGCAGCAGCGCCTTCCATGACGTCGTCTTCGCGGAGCCTTGAAGAGGTCATCGTGGAGGCGACGTTCCGGGCAATGCCCACCAACCACGCTGCGAGCGTTGAACGCTCGGGAGAGTATGTCTCCCGGTACCGCCAGGCCCGAATGAACACTTCCTGGACGGCGTCGTCCGCAGCTCCTGCGTCAATGAGGCGGCGCAGGGACATGGTGCGGACCAGCGGCGCGAAGCGGCGGTAGGCTTCGGCGAGTGCTGCCTCCTCACCTGCGGCAAAAGCCTGGTCCAGCCCGTCGTCCCGCTCGGGGGCACCGGATGACATCGGGGAAAATCTCCTGCCGTTGGCCTGTGTAGGAGCTGCGCGGGAGTGCATGCGCGTTCGGATTTTCCCTATGATACCGGTGTTGCCGTGAGCACAACGTTATCTTCATAGTCGTTCTCCGTGTCGAGCCACTTCCCCCCGCAGGTGACCAGCTTGAGCACGTGGTCGCCCGTACGGTTGAAGAGGCTGTGTCCGTCGAGGGAGCGCTTGGCGATGTTCTCGACCTTCTGGGTCTCATAGACGACCTGCGAACCGTCTTCGCGGGTCACGATGACGCGGGTGCCCGGGGCTACGTTCTTGAGTCCGGCAATGGGCAGTACCTCGGTCTGTGAGTCCACGTGGGCCGCCAGGACTGAAGACCCTTCGTCCGAACCCGGAGCCGAGCCGTATTCGTACCACCCGGCCTGGACATGGTTATCGGGAATGGTCATGGCACCGTTGTCCTCGACGCCGACGGGAACCACCTCCAAATCGATGCCTGTGCCTTCCACCTGAACCCGGACGGGAGCGGGGACAGCTTCAGCTGCTTCAGGGGTGGCTTGCCGGATGGGGATGTTTGAGGTGCTCTCCGGAGGCAGCGCAGGAGCGGTGCCCGGGGACTGCTGCTGTGTCTGCCCTGCAGTGGCAGCCGGCTCACTCGCTGCCGGTTCGGAGGCGGCCGGGACGGATGCGCAGGAACCAAGTGTCAGTGCTCCGGCGGCCAGCCAGGCAGCCGCCAGGTGTCTGCGTGAGCGTCCGGGCTGGTGCATGTCAGGGGACCTTTCGGTTGTTCTAGCTGTTCTGAGATTTGTTCTGAGATCAAGCGGGGAAGGAAGAAGGTGCAGTGCAGCCGTTCCGCCGGCTGCACTGCACCTTCAGTGTTGCAAGGGCGCTGCACGCCCGCGGATTACTCTGCGGAAGTAGCTTCCACCATGCTGCGGCGGCGGGCCACCACGGCGGTGCCGGCCAGGGCCATCAGCGTCAGGCCGCCGGCGGCGGCAAGCATGATGCCGGCATTGTTGTCTTGGGCTGCGGGCAGGGCGCCGGGTACTGCGTTCGGAGCGCTTTCCATGCCTTCGATGGTCTGGGTTGCCAGGGCCAGGTTACCGGCGTCCAGTGATCCCCAGGCGTAGACGATGGTGTGAACACCCTCAGGCAGCGTCAGGTCTGCCGGGCCGATGACGGGCTCGGTAGTTCCGGCGGCCGCTACGGAAGCGGAAATCGTTCCGGGATCCACCGCCAGGGTCTTCTCATCGGGGTTGGCGAGATTACTGATCACCGGTGCGCCGTTCGCCAGCACGTCAACTGCCGGGGCAGCTGCCACGTGGCGGACTGTCAGGCCTGCTTTTCCGGCTTCGAGGGTGGACGTGTCATTGGTGTAGAGGTTGGCGGTCGGTGTTCCGTCCGCGGCGAGGTTGGCTACTGCCGTGAAGTTCCCTCCAGCGGTCAGGTCAGCAGTTACCGGGCCGATGATCGGGGCGGAGGCATCTGCGGCATCCGGAGCCGTAATGGCCAGTTCATAGCTGCCGGCGGGAAGCGAGAGCGGTCCTGCCATGCTGCCGGGAGTGAAGTCATCAAGGGTCAGTTCGCCGTTGACGTACACGTCCACGGTCGTGTCGGGGACGGCGTGGAAGACGGAGAGCTGGGCCTCATCTGCCGCCGAAGCTGCGGGTGCGGCGGCCAGTCCTGCTGCGGCTGCCAGTCCGGCTGCTGCGAAAAGTGTTGTGGTCCTGCGCATGGCTTCTCCTCTTGGTTTCTGTGCCGGGTACTTTGCCCCTGGCTCTTTGTGGCCTACACCTCCTTTACTCACGGGGTTGCACGTTTGGATGCAGAAGTATGAAAAATTCCTGAAAAGTCTTTCGGGACCATCCCGACGGCGGACTCCGCAGTCCCGGGGCGGCCGTTTCGCTGCCCGGGACTGTGCCGCCTGCGTAGTATCATCGATTGGTCTGCCCCCGTAGCTCAATGGATAGAGCAACGGCCTTCTAATCCGTAGGTTGCGCGTTCGAGTCGCGCCGGGGGCACCACTCATGAAGCCTTCAGCGCCGGTCTGTGCCCTGGAGGCTTCATTGCTGTCCGGGGGCTTTAATGCTGCCCGGCCCCCGGCTCCTGCCCCGGCCCCGGCCCCGGCTCCTGCCTCTTCGTCGTCTCCTCCTCCACAACGCGGTTCGTCCACCAGATCCGGACGGTCCTGTCCACGTCCACCAACGGCGGCGGTTCAGGTCCGGCATCTCCGGAAGAGACTGGAGGGACCGCCGGCCAACCGCCGGGTGGGAACGCCAAGCAGAAGGGGCAGAGCAATGAATGACACCATTACCCTCCGGGGATTTGTTGCAACGGAAGTCCGGACCAACACGGCGGACAGCGGCCTGGCAATCGCCGGATTCCGGATGTGCACCACCGAAAGGCGGTTTGACAGGGAATCAGGCCTATGGCTCGACGGGCACACCAACTGGTATTCCGTGTCGATGTTCCGCCAGCTCGCTACGAATGCCGGCGTGAGCATCCACAAGGGAGACCGGGTCATCGTCACCGGCCGGCTCAGGGTCCGCCAGTGGGCAACCGAAGGCGGACGCAGCGGCACCTCCGTGGACATTGACGCTGATGCCGTCGGGCACGACCTAATGTGGGGCACCGCAAACTTCCGCCGCAGCATTGCGGAAAAGGCTTCTCTGCAGGGTGCTGCGGATGGTTTCCCGGCGCCGGGATCGCCGGAAGCCCATACCGGGCTGGCTCCGGACGTCGACCCTGAGACAGGAGAGCTGCTGGGCTCGGCCGGAGATTTGGACAGCAGCGGCGGGATGGTGGATCTGGAAGGTGAATTCTCTGCCAGCCAGCCGGCCGAACCGGAGCCCGCGGCGTACTGAGCGTCCAGGGCGTGAGGACCGGCATAGAGGACATGGCAGAATGTCAGGGTGATGGCAGCAGAGCAGTTGAGCAGATCCGGCCGGCGGCTGGCGGCAGCGCTCGCCGTACCGGCTGCCCTGATGTTGGTCCTGACAGCGTGCAGCGGTACTGAAGCCGAACCGGCACCGGCCGCGCCGGCTTCTCCGGAAACCAGCGCCGCCGCCCCCGCGGAAGGCTCGGCACCTGAGCTGCCGGACTCCCATCAGGCGGTCCAGGCGGCGTTGTCAGAGCTGCTGGCCGCAAACCCAGCACCTTCCCGGGAGGATATCCGCGGAGCGTGGGTAAGCGCCGGGTTCAGTCCGGAGGCAGTCGAAGTGTCCCAGGACGGTACACCTACCGGCCTTGCAGTGGATTCAATTATCTCTGCTGCCCCGGATGGTGCGGAGTGTCTGGTCGGCGAAATTCGAAGCGGAAAACTGGCAGTAACCACGGTGCCGGCACTCGCGAACGGCCAGTGCCTCTTGGGCGACGACCGCTAAGACACAGCACGCTCCCTGCCGACATGCCGCCGGCACCCTGCCGGCACACCGCGGAAACCGCCGCCGGCACCCTGCCGATATCCTGCCGAAACCCCCGCCGAAGCTTCGCGGAAGCCCCAGGGAGGCTGATCCGAAGCCGTAGTGGTGCCCAAAACCGCCCGTAGCCGGTGGCGCGCAAATGGCACTTAGTGGCGTCGACACACTAGCCTGAGATCATGGCGGAATTTATCTACACAATGACCAAGGCCCGTAAGGCCGTTGGCGACAAGGTTATCCTCGACGACGTAAGCATGTCCTTCTACCCCGGCGCCAAGATCGGCGTGGTGGGGCCAAACGGTGCGGGTAAGTCCACCATCCTGAAGATCATGGCAGGTCTGGACACCCCGTCAAACGGTGAGGCCAGGCTCAGCCCCGGCTACACCGTCGGCATCCTCCTGCAGGAGCCGCCCCTGAACGAAGAGAAGACCGTCCTGGGTAACGTCCAGGAAGGCGTGGGCGAAATCTACGCGAAGATCCAGCGTTTCAACGAAATCTCCGAAGAGATGGCCCAGCCGGACGCTGACTTCGATTCGCTGCTCGAAGAGATGGGCAAGCTGCAGGAAGCGATCGACGCCGCTGACGCGTGGGACATCGACTCCCAGCTCGAACAGGCGATGGACGCACTGCGCTGCCCGCCGCCGGACGCTGACGTCACCGTCCTTTCCGGTGGTGAGCGCCGCCGGGTTGCTCTCTGCAAGCTGCTGCTGCAGAAGCCGGACCTGCTCCTGCTTGATGAGCCCACCAACCACCTCGACGCCGAAAGCGTCCTGTGGCTTGAGCAGCACCTCTCCTCGTACCACGGTGCCGTGCTGGCCGTGACCCACGATCGTTACTTCCTCGACCATGTTGCCGAGTGGATCGCCGAAGTGGACCGCGGACACCTCTACCCGTACGAAGGCAACTACTCGACGTACCTCGAGAAGAAGCGTGCCCGTCTTGAAGTCCAGGGCAAGAAGGACCAGAAGCTGGCCAAGCGCCTGGCAGACGAACTGGACTGGGTCCGTTCCAACGCCAAGGGCCGCCAGACCAAGTCCAAGGCCCGTCTGGCCCGCTACGAGGAAATGGCAGCAGAGGCTGAGCGCACCCGGAAGCTGGACTTCGAAGAAATCCAGATTCCGCCGGGACCGCGGCTTGGTTCCCTGGTGCTGGAAGCCAAGGGCCTGGAAAAGGGTTTCGGCGACCGCAAGCTGATCGACGGCCTGTCCTTCTCGCTTCCCCGCAACGGAATCGTGGGCGTCATCGGCCCGAACGGCGTCGGCAAGTCCACACTGTTCAAGACCATCGTTGGACTTGAACCGCTGGACGGCGGCGAGCTGAAGATCGGCGAGTCCGTCAAGATCTCCTACGTCGACCAGTCCCGCGGCGGCATCGACCCCAATAAGACGCTGTGGGAGGTTGTTTCCGAAGGACACGACTTCATCCAGGTCGGACAGGTTGAAATGCCCTCCCGCGCCTACGTCTCCGCGTTTGGTTTCAAGGGCCCGGACCAGCAGAAGAAGGCAGGTGTGCTCTCCGGCGGTGAGCGTAACCGCCTGAACCTGGCCATGACCCTTAAGCAGGGCGGAAACCTGCTGCTGCTCGATGAGCCCACCAACGACCTCGACGTTGAAACGCTTTCCAGCCTCGAGAATGCGCTGCTTGAATTCCCCGGCTGCGCCGTCGTGGTTTCGCACGACCGGTGGTTCCTGGACCGTGTTGCCACGCACATCCTTGCGTGGGAAGGCACCGACGAGGACCCGGCGAACTGGTACTGGTTCGAAGGCAACTTCGAGGCCTACGAGCAGAACAAGGTGGAGCGCCTGGGCGCCGACGCCGCCAAGCCGCACCGCGTGACGCACCGCCGCCTGACCCGCGACTAGGCTGCGGCTCCGGCTGCCGGATACAACGAAAGCGCCCTGCCGCAAGGCAGGGCGCTTTCGCGTTGGGAAGAGCCGGGAAGCAGCGGACCGCGCCCGGAAAGCCCTGGCCCGTTGGAGACGACTACCCGGCTGCGGAAAG
The DNA here is from genome assembly GCF_049311025.1 of Arthrobacter sp. 3Tela_A. NCBI lineage: Bacteria > Bacillati > Actinomycetota > Actinomycetes > Micrococcales > Micrococcaceae > Arthrobacter > Arthrobacter sp. 3Tela_A. The sequence goes on along the minus strand of NZ_JAXIOM010000032.1, from coordinate 16,088 downwards.
GTCCGGCAGGCGCAGCATGCCTTCCTGGGCAATGGTTGCCACGAGCTCGCCGCTGCGGTTGAAGATCCGTCCCGAGGACAGGCCACGGGCGCCGGAGGCACTGGGGGATTCCTGGACGTAAAGCAGCCACTCATCCACACGCAGCGGCCGGTGCCACCACATGGCGTGGTCCAGGCTGGCGACGGACATGCCGGGAGTGGCCCAGGAAACTCCGTGCCGGCGCAGGACCGGTTCCAGGATGGTGTAGTCGGTGGCGTAGGCCAGGGCCGCACGGTGAAGGTTCTGGTCATCGGGCATGGGGCCGAACGTCTTCATCCAGACCGCATTGCGGGCAGTGCGCACGGGGTCCGACTCAAAGTAGACCGGCTGGGAAACATGGCGGATGTCCATGGGCCGGTAGTAGGACCAGGCCTTGGCCACCGGGTGGTCGAATCCGGAAAGCAGTTCGGCGGTGGTCGGCAGCGTTTCCGGATCCGGGATGCCTTCGGGCATGGGCTCCTGATGGTCCAGCCCTTCATCGGGTGTCTGGAAGGAGGCGATCAGGGACAGGATCGGCACCCCGTTCTGGTAGGCATGCGTCCGCCGTGCGGAAAACGAACGGCCGTCGCGCAGGCGCTCGACGCCAAAAGTGATCGGGAGATCGGAGTCGCCCGGGCGCAGGAAGTAGCCGTGCATCGAATGCATCAGCCGGTCGGGGGAGACCGTCCGGGCTGCCGCCACCAGGGACTGGCCGAGTACCTGGCCGCCGAATACCCTCTTCCGGGGTTCGCGCTGTGACCCGCCGACGAAGATGTCCTCGTCGGTTTTCGCCCCTCCGGCATCACTGAGATCCAGCAGATCGATCAGTGCTGCGGTCGGGTCAAAGTCTTCGGCTGGTGCCATGTGGGTTTGTCTCCTCGCGGTGATATCCGTAAAACCTGGCCCGCAGCGGAGTGCGGGCCAATTCCGAGATTAGACGTACCCGCAGGTTAGCCCCAACATTTGGGCTGCGGCACGGCCCGGGCCGGACGAAGGTCACATTCGGCGGGGCGCCGGACACCACCCGTGCTTTCGCCTCCGCAGTGCTTCTCCTGCGAAGATGGAACGCATGCCTATCAACCGTTTTCCCATTCAACTGCGCTTCGGCGACGAGGACTCAAACGGCCACGTTAACAACGTCCGCTATGTGCAGTTCCTCGAAGAAGCGAGGGTGCGCCTGTCGCTGCTCCCGCTGGCAGCGGCCGGGACAGGAAACGAGCCGAACACGGACAACGCAGCGGAACCCGAGACCTTCCGTTCGGTGACGAGGGAAACGGGAAGCACACTGGTGGGCCGCCAGGAGATTGAGTACCTCACCCCGCTTCTCTACCGCCCTGAACCGGTGTGGATCGAAATCTGGGTCAGCGCACTGGGCCGGTCAAGTTTCTCCTACGGCTTCCGCCTGACCGATGACGACGGCGGAACTGTCTACGCGGTAGCGGAGGCGGCCATGGTCATGGTCGGCAGGGACGGCCGGCCGGTACCGCTCTCGGAGCGGCAGCGGCTGGTTCTGGAAGGCTGGGCCGGCGGGGACGTCCCCTTCCGCCGCGCTGCTGCGGGGGCAGCAAAATGACGCAGGCGCAGAGCCTTGTACTGGCTGACCCGCAGGTCACCGCGGACCTGCGGAACTTCGTCTCGCGGGCACGCAGCGCCGACGACGGCGCGGTGCGGCTGCAGGCTGTCGGGGGAGTGCTGGCAGCGTACGTGTGTGTCCTTCGCCCGCGGGTGCTCGGTGAAGCCATGCCCACGGTGATCGGCATGCGTGCCATGCCGCTGGCTGTGCACGCCGAGCTGGATACGACCGTCCAGCTGTCAGCCGTGGCGGACAGGCTGGCGCGGCTGGACGACGGCGGAACGGAGGTTCCGGTCCCGCCCATGACGGTTTCGGAAAGCTGGGCAGGTATCAGCGCTCCGCGCACCGGCTGGCAGCACGTCGCCGATGTGGAGGTCCCGCTGCTGGAGCAGGCTGCGCACCGCGGCATTAAAGAGGTAGCGGCGCGGATTCCGGAGAATCCGGGTGCCGCAATGATCAGCAACGTCCGCGTCCCTGTCTGGAGCGAGCCGGTAGCAGGTCTGGACTCGCAGCTACCCGCAGGGGCTGCATTCGCGGCACTGACCCTGGGTTTCCTGCCTGGCTCGGGAACGGCGTCGCTGTTCAGCAACGGACGCTGGCTGCGGCTGAGCACCAGCACCGGGCATGTGCTGGTGCGGCCGCCGTCGGTCCTGTTCTAGGCTGAATTGACCATCGAGTGGGCTGCGCGCTCGAGGTAATCCCAGAGGGTTGCCTCGTGCAGCGGTGCTAGCGACAGCGAGTCGACGGCGGCGCGCATGTGGCGCAGCCACGCGTCCCGGGCAGCCGGGGTGACTTCAAACGGCATATGCCGCATTCGCAGCCGCGGGTGCCCGCGCAGCTCGCCGTAGGTCTTGGGTCCGCCCCAGTACTGCTCAAGGAACAGCAGGAGGCGTTCCTTGGCCGGCCCCAGATCTTCTTCGGGATACATGGGCCGCATCAGCGGATCTTCTGCGACGCCGTCGTAAAACACATCAACCAGCTTCACGAATGTTTCGTGGCCGCCGACGGCTTCATAGAAGTTGTAGGCGGGGGTGCTAAAACCGGTTCCGGGGACGGATGCCGTCAGCGGCAGCGACGGCCCGGGACGGGATGGCTCGGTCATTTATTGTCCTCTTCCTGAGCTGCCTGTGCAGCGGTGACTGATGGTTCGGCAGCCGGAATATAGTTGCCCTGCGACCGGTTGCCGACCTTGGCAAACTCGCCGTTGCGGATGTACCAGATGACCCCGCGTTCATCGACGAGGCGGGTGATGCGAATGCCCACGGACTGGACGGTGCCCGTTGTGTCGCCCACCTCGATCACATCGCCGATTCCGTACTGGTCTTCGATGCTGATGAAGAAACCGGCCAGGGCATCCCGAATGACTTCGCGGGCACCGAAGCCCAAGGCAATGCCCACGATGCCCACGCTGGCGATCAGCGGTGCAATATTGACGCCAACTGCGCCCAGGACCATGATGACCGCAACCGTCCAGATTGCCACGCTCACAGAGCTGCGCAGGAGGGCACCGATGGTGTCCGCACGCTGCGCACGTCGCTTGTTGTCCAGGTTGCGCATTACCGGCTGGGCCCAGCGCAGGCGCTGGGACCGCAGGAGGGAGGAGCCTTTCTGGGCCCGGGCTACTACTTTTGAAATCAGGGAGCGGGCCACCAGCCAGAGAACCGTGGCGGCGAGAATGATAATTCCGGCTTCTAGGAGTCCGCTGAAATCGAACTCGCTTATTTCAATGGCTGCGGTGTCAGTCGTTGCCGTTAGCTGCACAGGTGCTGGATATCCTTTGGCTTTTGGAAGAGGGGTCCTACCTAGCCTACTGCGGGACCGCTCGGGGAATGGTTTCCGGCGAAGCCGTCAGAGGACTGTACGGGCAGCGTGCTCCACCGGGAAGTTGACGCTGCGCGCAATGAAGCACAGGCGGTGCGCTTCCTTATGCAGGGCAGTGGCCAACTCCGGGGAGCCTTCGGAGATGCGGACTACGGGACGCAGCAGCACCGAAGTGAATTCGCCGCTGCCGTCCCGGTTCAGCCGAAGGGTCCCCTCGGCGTCGTCCTCGTAGGAAAGAACGCTGATCCCGTTCTTCACGGCTACATGGAGGTAAGAGAGCATATGGCACTGGGCCAGCGCGGAGAGCAGGAGCTGCTCCGGGTTCCAGCGGTCCCGGTCGCCGTGGAAGGTGGGGTCCGCAGTGCCGGACAGGTCCGGCAGACCTGGTGCGCGGAGCACGTGGTCACGGCCATAGCCGCGGTAGGTCTGTGTGCCGGTGCCGCGGTTCCCGGTCCATTCCAGGCTGACGCCGTAGCGGTGTTCAGAGAGGTTCACAGCTTTAAGCTACCGTGCCGGATCCCCGTCCCAGGAGCTGGGACCGGAATCCGGCACGAACGCGGTGAGTTGGGGAAACTAACCGGCTAGCGGTCTGCTGCCTGTGCCTTGAGCGCCCGCACAACGCCGTCGCGGTTTTCCAGCAGCAGCCGGCGCAGTGCCGGAGCCTCATCACCGAGCGATTCGAGGAACGCGTCGGTGCGGTCGACGGTCTCCTGCGTGGTGAGCCGTGCCGGGTAGAGCCCGACGACGATCTGCTGGGCGATCTCATGCGTGCGGGTTGCCCAGACCTCACGCAGGGAATCGAAGTAGCGCTGGGAATACGGTTCCAGCAGGGCTGTGTCGTGCACCCTGCTGAACCCGCCAATCGCTGCCCGCTGTGCAGCATTGGGCAGGACGGAGCGCACTACGATTGCTTCCCAGGCGGCAGCCTTGGCCTCGGCCGACGGCAGCGCCGCACGGGCGCCGGCCGCGGCGAGCTGCCCGGTAGCAGTGGCGTCACGTTCAAGTTCTGCGGCGATCTCGGTTTCGCCCATCCGGCCGCCTGCCACCAGCGCGGTGAGCAGTTCCCAGCGCAGATCGGAGCCGACTTCGAGGTCCTCAAGGACCAGGTCACCGGAGAGCAGGGCCGCAACGGCGTCCAGCTGCTCAGGCGTCTGGGAATGGGCCGCAAAGGCCTTGACGAACTGCAGCTGGGAATCGGAACCAGGCGCCGCGGCGCGGGCCAGGTCCCAGAGGCTGTCAGCTGCGGCCGCGCTCATAGGTTCACGGTCCTGCGGGGCCACATAGAACGCCAGCGTAGTCGCGAGCTGGCGGAGCAGCACCTGGACCACGGAGGAATCCGATTCCGAGGCGATGTTCTGCAGCACCAGTTCCACATAGTTGCGTGCCGGGATTTCACCGTCGCGGGTAGCGTCCCAGGCCGATGCCCAGACGAGGGTCCGCGGCAGCGACTCGGCGATGTCCCGCAGGCGCCGGGTGGCCAGGTGCCAGGACGCGTCATCGAGGCGGATCTTGGCGTAGGCCAGGTCGTCGTCGTTGAGCAGGATCAGGTCGGGGCGCTGCTGGCCTGCCAGCTCGGGAACCGGGGTCAGCTCGCCGTCGACATCCAGCTCCACACGGTGGGTTCGGCGCAGCTTGCCGTCTTCGGCGGCGTTGTAGAAGCCGATCGCCAGGCGGTGGGGACGCAGCGTCGGGTACTCGGCCACTGCGGACTGGGCGACGGCGAAGGACGTGATGACGCCGTCGTCGTCCGTCTCGATGACAGGACGCAGCGTGTTGACGCCGGCGGTCTCCAGCCACTGGGCGGACCACTGGCTGAGGTCGCGGCCGCTGGCGGCTTCGAGCTCGGACAGCAGGTCGGAGAGTTCAGTGTTGGCCCAGGAGTGCTTGCCGAAGTACTCCCGGACGCCCTGCATGAACTTGTCCTGGCCGACCCAGGCCACCAGCTGCTTCAGGACGGAGGCGCCCTTGGCATAGGTGATGCCGTCGAAGTTGACCTGGACATCTTCCAGATCCCGGATCTCAGCGACGATCGGGTGAGTGGTGGGCAGCTGGTCCTGGCGGTAGGCCCAGGCCTTCTCCATGGACGCGAAGGTGGTCCACGCCTGCTTGAACTCGGTGGCTTCGGCCGCTGCGAGGGCAGACATGAACTCCGCGAAGGATTCATTCAGCCACAGGTCGTTCCACCAGCGCATGGTGACCAGGTCGCCGAACCACATGTGCGCGAGTTCGTGGAGGACCGTGATGGCGCGGCGTTCAACCGTTGCATCGGGCACACGCCCGCGGAAGACGTAGCTCTCCAGGAAGGTGACGGCTCCGGCGTTCTCCATGGCTCCGGCGTTGAACTCCGGCACGAAGAGCTGGTCGTACTTCTCGAACGGGTACGGCGTGCCGAACTGGGACTCGTAGAACTCGAAGCCCTGGCGGGTGAGTTCGAAGATGTTCTCCGCGTCCAGGTACTCCATCAGCGACTTGCGGGCGAAGACGCCCAGCGGGATGGTGCGGCCGTCGGAGCTGGTGAGTTCGGAACGGACAGACTGGTACGGTCCGGCGATGAGGGCCGTGATGTAGGAGGAGATCCGCGGCGTCGGCTCGAAGGACCACGTAGCGCTGGGATTTTCGGCATCCTCCGCGCTGGCGCGCACCGGCTCCGGGGTAGGGGAGTTGGAGATGACATCCCAGTGGGACGGTGCCGTCACTGTGAAGCGGAAGGCTGCCTTCAGGTCAGGCTGCTCAAAGACTGCGAACATCCGGCGTGAATCCGGTACCTCGAACTGGGAGTAGAGGTATACCTCGTTGTCCACGGGGTCCACGAAGCGGTGCAGGCCTTCGCCCGTGTTCATGTACAGCGCATCGGCTTCCACGACCAGTTCGTTGCTGGCGGCGAGGTTTGGCAGCTGGATGCGCACACCGTCGGAGACCTCTTCCGGGTCCAGGCTGACGCCGTTGAGGGTAACGCGGTGCACCTTGGACGTCACGGCGTCAATGAAGGTGGAGGCTCCCGGCTGCGCGCCGAAGCGCACCACGGTGGTGCTGCCGAAGACTTCGTCGCCGCGGGTCAGGTCCAGATTGATGTCATATGACTCGACATTAATCAGTTCCGCCCGTTCACGCGCTTCAGCGCGGGTGAGATTCATACCTGGCAAGGAAGAGCCTTTCGAAGGAGAGATATCGCCCGGTGCCCCAAGTTCAGGGTACCGGCGTCAAAAGTAACATTTGCAACAATCTCTCACATGGGGCCGTTCTGCCAAGTGGGAACGCGCCCTTTAGCGGGCAACTCCCACGCCGGTGGCCCGTCCGCGTGCCCATTCACCGGTCATTGGAGAGTCCTGGGGGTTGCCGTACCGGAAGGACTGGCTGGCAAGTGGCCGAATGTTGCTGTCAGTCAGGAACCACGAATTGCCCCTCTTGACGCCTGCGGTGCTGTACCGGTCGCCGTTCCAGTCCCCGGCCACCGGAACATCGGTGGCGTTGCCGAAGAGGAATGTGCCGTCGGTCGCGGGCCTGATGTTGCTGTTAGTGAGGTAAAAGCGCTTCGCTACTCCTTCCGCGCGGGCCACTCCGAGCGTGTCGTACCGGTCGCCGTTCCAGTCTCCGACGATCGCCCGGTCACCCCGGGCACCGAAAATAACCACGCCGTCGCCCATGCCGCTGCTGTTGGAATTCTTCAGGTACGCAACACCCTGGCGGTACACGCCAACGGTGTCGATTCCATCTCCGTCCCAGTCTCCACAGATCGGCTGGTCGCCCGGATCACCAAAATGGAAGCGCAGGGCTGCGGCGTTGTTGGTCAAGCTAGTGCTCATCGTCCAGATGCCCCGGCTGAAGGTGGCGGGTTCGTCAACGCCGTCACCGTTCCAGTCGCAGCTGAGGAACTCGTCATCCGGGACTCCGAAATAAGTTGTGGAACCGGAATCGAAGAACAACGTGGCCGGCACTGCACCGGGAGTGATGGTCACGGTGGCGGATGTGGCAGACACCGAGTTGATCCGGACCGAGGTTCCGGTATACGTGGTGAACGTTTCGCCCTGCTGCCAGGCGTGGCGGTTGTTGTAATACCCCTGGAAGGGCCTGGTGGAGGGAGGAATAATCAGCGAGTTCACCGCCCACGAGTTGGCTGCGTCCGCCTTGACGATCTTGACCCCTCGGTTGCCGGCGCTGTCCCAGGCAAGATGCTGGTCGTAACCGGCGGGCTGCCGCAGCTCCAGGTAATAGGCATCGCCGGAGACCGGATCGTTGAACTTGACCGCCCGGTTGGCAGCAGACCCGCCCCAGGGGGTAAGCGTGTATGTCATTGCGGACCGGACCGCTCCCACTTTCCGGATTTCATTGCCTCGGCCGAATCCGCCGGTTTCCCAAAAATAGGAATTGATCACAGGCTGGTTGTACTGGGCTGATCCCATGAGGTCCGTTGTGTCGCCGTATTCGCGGCTGCTGCACGCACCGTCGGCCCAGCGTCCGCCGTTTCCAATGCCGACGTCGGTCCGTCCATTTGTGCACTGGAGGCTGTTCGCGTGCAGGAGCCCGAGTACATGGCCAACTTCATGGGTGAGCACATTATTGGTGAACGACGACGGTGCAGGCATGAGAATACGCCCGGCGGTTCCTCCCGTGGTCCATCCGCCGCCCAGGATTCCGCCGTACCCTCCGGAACGAAGGTCGGCCGTCGGTACGAACACCACCAGTGCGGTGTACGGGGTGTCCACCCATTTGAGTTCCCTGGCGATCTTGTTCATCATCGTCGCGTAGTCGTCCATGGCGTTTGCCGATGCACTGTAGTGGACGCGTTCCGAGGCGATGGATAGGGAGAGCCGGTTATTGGACATGGCGCGCCAATAGGTATTGGCGCTGCTGATGGAGTTTCGTGCCGCACCCAGGTTGACCAGCGCCCCGTTGCCCTGGACTGTCGCGCGGACGAGGGTCACTTTGATGTTGCCGGCACGGGCTGGAGCGCTGAGCATGCTCGCCGCTCCGCCACGCGCCAGCATCGGGTCCACGTGTTCGTGCTCGGTCTCGACAACGGAGCGGACGCTGCCGTCAGTGTCTGTGACAAGTGGTGTGTCGGGGCCCGGAACCACATGGCCCTCACCAACCGGAACGTAGACGTAGCCGTCGTCCTCGTCCGGCGCGCTGTCCTGTGGCCCGACGGGCCCGGAGCCGGGGTCTGCCTGCTCCGGTGCGGGAACGGCCGTCTCCTGGGGCAGCGCGGAGGGATCCGGGGAAACGGTGTCCAGCGAAGGTCCCGGCGCCGGGAGCGTTCCGGGTTCAACTGCGGGTGCCTGGGCCGGGACTTCCGCGGGGAGCTGCGGCGCAGGGGAATCCGGCGCAGTCTGCTCCTGCGCCACCGCCGGCAGCGACGCGCCGCCGAATGCCAGGGCAACGCTTAGAACGGTGGTGAGTGCGAGTCGTGCAGTCTTCAATTGCGGATCCTTGTATAAAACGTGTCGAGACCTGGGGTGCAGCGGGCATGCCCGCTTCCCGTCCAGGAGGCTGCAGCTCCGGCTGCGGGCGGCGAGACCTGTCCGCAGTGATACCACCTGCTAGATCAGCTATCGGCACCGTTGCCGTTACCGTTACCGGTTTGGAAGCTGAACGTGCAGAAAAGCTAGGCTGGTAATGCCATCCCCACAATGAACGGAACTCTATGCGCGTCCATATTGCAACAGACCACGCCGGACTTGAACTCAGCGCCCACCTGCAGGAACACCTCGCTGCGGCCGGGTATGACGTAGTGGACCACGGGCCGAAGGCGTACGACGCCGAAGATGACTACCCCGGGTTCTGCATCGACGCAGCCAAGGCAGTCGTAGCTGACCAGGAAGACGGCACCGAGGCCCTGGGCATCGTTCTGGGCGGCTCCGGCAACGGCGAACAGATCGCAGCCAATAAGGTCCGTGGCGTCCGTGCCGCCCTGGCGTGGAACCTTGAGACCGCCAAGCTGGCACGGGAACACAACAACGCCAACGTCGTCGCCGTCGGCGGCCGCCAGCACTCCCTGGCCGAGGCGACCGAGATCATTGAGGCCTTTCTCGCCGAACCGTTCAGCAACGCTGAGCGCCACGTGCGCCGGATCGCGCAGATTGCAGAATATGAAGCCAGCGGCACCATAGCTCCGCGTTAATGCCTGAGGGTCATTCAATCCACCGGCTGGCCCGGCAGTTCACCTCGGTGTTCGCCGGGCAGCGGCTGGCCGTCACCAGCCCGCAGGGCCGGTTCGCCGCCGGCGCCGCACAGCTGGACGGACATGTCCTTGCCGGGGCGCAGGCACACGGCAAGCAGCTCTTCCTGGAGTTCGACAACGAACTCATCCTGCGGATCCACCTCGGCCTGTACGGTGCGTTCGACTTCGGCGGTGACGAAACCTTCCGTGGAGCCTCCAGCATCGGCGCACCCCGCCGGGTAGGGGAGCAGGAAGCCCCGGACGACGGCGCTGCCGGCACCTATACGGGTCCGCCGCCGCCCAAAGGAGCCGTCCGGGTCCGCCTCGTTTCCCCGCACGGCTGGGCGGACCTGCGCGGGCCCACGGCCTGTGAAGTCATTACCGGCGCAGAACGCAGCCAGGTGCTGGCCCGGCTGGGCCCGGATCCTCTGCAGCTGCACTCGAACGGTGCGGAGGACTTCGTCCGCCGGCTGCGCAGCCGCGGGTCTCCGGTTGCCGCCCTGTTGATGAACCAGGAAGTGCTGGCAGGGGTCGGCAACGTCTACCGGGCCGAAGTGCTCTTCCGTCAGCGGATTTCCCCGTGGGCGACGGGAAAGGCCGTGCAGCCGGAACAGGCGCGCGCACTCTGGAACGACGTCGTATCCGTCATGGCCGACGGCGTTGCCGAGGGACGTATTGTTACGACCCGGCCGGAACACCGTGCTGTGCGCAGCGAACCGGTGCCTGCGGCAGAAGCCCATTACGTCTACAAGCGCCAGGGTCTGCCCTGCCGGATCTGCGGTACGGAAATAGCGCTCACCGAGATGGCAGCCAGGAAACTTTACTGGTGCCCCGTCTGCCAGGCGGGATAAGGACAGCAAAAAGGCCCCTGGTCCACCGCTGAAACCTGAGTTTCATGCTGGTGGACCAGGGGCCTCTCTGGAATAATTCCGTGGAGGGGATGACGGGAATCGAACCCGCGTAATCAGTTTGGAAGACTGAGGCTCTACCATTGAGCTACATCCCCGGCGCCGTAAGGCAGGTTTTACCTTAGCACGGTAATTTGGCGGATGAATAATCGGCGGCTTCGCTCCCCCCGGAACGGGCCTGTCACCCCGGAATTGTGCATGTGGAAGTCAATGCCGGTAGGCTGTCAGGTGCACTGACGGGGTGTAGCTCAGCTTGGAAGAGCGCCTGCTTTGGGAGCAGGAAGTCGCAGGTTCAAATCCTGTCACCCCGACTCTGTATAAACGACGGTGCAGACCAACCCCAGAACCCTCAGGAGAACTAACGCTGTGAAGAGCGCTGTAGAAAACCTCACACCCACGCGGGTAAAGCTCAACGTAGAAGTTCCGCTTGAGGAATTGAAGCCGAGCATCGACGAGGCCTACAAGACCATCGCCACCCAGGTGCAGGTCCCGGGCTTCCGCAAGGGCAAGGTCCCCAACAAGCTCATCGATCAGCGCGTTGGCCGCGGCTACGTCCTCGAAACTGCCATCAATGAAGGCCTGAACGGCTTCTACCAGGCAGCAGTCCAGGAAACGGGCATCCGCCCGCTGAGCCGTCCCGAGGTTGAAATCAGCGAAGTTCCGGACCCCACCTCCGACGAAGGCCAGCTGGTCTTCAACGTAGAGCTGGACATCCGCCCCGAGATCGAGCTTCCGGATTATGCCGGCATCGAGGTCACCGTTGAGCCCGCCGAAGCCGGCGACGCCGACGTCGAGAAGGCACTGGACGAACTGCGCGGCCGCTTCGGCACGCTGAAGAGCGTTGACCGTCCCGCAGCAGAGAACGACTTCCTGACCATGGACCTGGTTGCCAAGGTTGACGGCGAAGAGGTCGACTCCGCCTCTGACCTGTCCTACCAGGTGGGTGCCGGAACCATGCTTGAGGGCATGGACGAAGCTGTCACCGGCCTGTCCACTGACGAATCCGCCACCTTCACCACGAAGCTGGCCGGCGGCGAGCACGCAGGTGCCGACGCCGAGGTCACCGTCACCGTCAAGGCTGTCAAGGAGCGCGAGCTCCCCGAAGCCAACGACGACTTCGCACAGCTGGCCAGCGAATTCGACACCATCGCTGAACTGCGCGAAGACCTCACCAAGCGCGCAGCTGAAGCCAAGGTCATGGAGCAGGGCGTCGAAGCCCGCGACAAGGTCCTTGAGAAGCTTCTCGAAATGATCGAGGTTCCGGTTCCGGAGTCCGTCATCGAAGAGCAGCTGGACCAGCACTTCAACTCCGAGTCGGCACACACCGCCGGCGAAGACCACGACACCGAAGAGCACCGCGCAGAGATCCGCGAGAACACCGAACAGGCGTTCAAGAACGAGATCATCCTCGACGCTGTCGCTGACAAGGAAGAAGTCGGCGTCAACCAGAACGAGCTCATCGATTACATCGTCTCCATGGCCGGCCAGTACGGCATGGATCCGAACCAGTTCGCCCAGCTGATCGACCAGGGCGGCCAGGTCCCGATGATGGTTGGCGAAGTCCGCCGCCGCAAGGCCCTTGCCAAGGTTCTGGAGCTGGCCAAGGTCACCGACACCACCGGCGCCGAAGTTGACCTGTCCGCTTTCGTTCGCCCGGAAGGCGAAGAAGCAGCCGCTGAGGCCGCTGAAGAAGCCGGCGAAGAAAAGGCTTAGTCCTAAGCTGCCCCGGATCGAACCGGGGCAGAGCCAGAGGAAGCACTGCAGTACGCTGCGGTGCTTCCTCTTGTTTAAGCCCCGGTCCGAAGCGGAATCCCGCGCCAGCATCCGGCGCGGGCGCAACGTGCGCCGTCAGCGAACAGCGCGCGTAACGGGAGCAAAAGGACTGCGGGAACGGTTAGTGTCCAAGAAGAGATAAACGGCGGGAGCCGGCTTAGGGAGCACACAGACGCATCCAGCCAGGTTTTTCCGCCAGAGCGAGAGGTCACTCAGTATGGCAAATGCACCCAGCACACCCACTATGGCTACTGTGGACCCGGCCAGCCGGGATGACTACATCTACAACCGGCTGCTGAAGGAACGGATCATCTGGCTCGGCTCGGAAGTCCGGGACGACAACGCCAACGCGATCTGCTCCCAGCTCCTGCTCCTCTCCGCCGAGGACCCGGAAAAGGACATCTTCCTGTACATCAACTCTCCCGGCGGCTCCGTGACTGCGGGCATGGCCATCTACGACACCATGCAGTTCATCCCGAACGACGTCGTCACCGTTGCCACCGGCCTGGCCGCTTCCATGGGCCAGTTCCTGCTGTCCTCCGGAACCAAGGGCAAGCGCTACGCCACCCCGCATGCACGCATCCTGATGCACCAGCCTTCCGGCGGCATCGGCGGCACCGCGTCGGACATCCGGATCCAGGCTGAACTGATCCTGCACATGAAGCAGGTCATGGCCGAGCTCACCGCTGAGCAGACCGGGCAGACCGTGGAGCAGATCCTGAAGGACAACGACCGCGACAAGTGGTTCACCGCAGAAGAAGGCCTGGCCTACGGCTTCTTCGACAAGATCTCCGCTCACGCCGGCGGCGTCACCGGCGGCGGCGGAACCAACCAGGACCAGGACGGCGAGCAGGAATAGTCCAGCTTCCGGCCGGCCAGCGCACCACAGACTTCAGGAGTAAAGCAATGAACCACAATTTTGGAACCCCGGGCAGCACGGCATCCCAGATGCCGTCCAGCCGTTACGTACTGCCCCAGTTCGAAGAGCGCACGCCCTACGGCTTCAAGCGCCAGGACCCCTACACCAAGCTCTTCGAGGACCGCATCATCTTCCTCGGTGTGCAGGTGGATGACGCGTCCGCAGATGACATCATGGCCCAGCTGCTGGTCCTTGAGTCCACTGATCCGGACCGCGACATCACCCTGTACATCAACTCGCCGGGCGGCTCGTTCACGGCCATGACGGCGATTTACGACACCATGCAGTACATCCGCCCCGAGATCCAGACCGTGTGCCTCGGCCAGGCCGCCAGCGCTGCTGCCGTGCTGCTCGCTGCGGGCACCCCCGGGAAGCGCCTGGCGCTGCCGAACGCCCGCGTGCTGATCCACCAGCCCGCCCTCGGCGGCGGGGAGCGCGGACAGGCCTCCGACCTTGAAATCCAAGCCGCAGAAGTTATGCGTATGCGTACCTGGCTGGAGGACACCCTGGCCCTGCACTCGAACAAGACGTCCGAGGAAGTGAACCGGGACATCGAGCGGGACAAGATCCTGACCGCAGCCTCCGCACTGGAGTACGGCCTGATCGACCAGGTCCTTGATTCCCGCAAGATCAAGACCCCGGCCATCAACAAGAGCTAGCACCACTCACTGCGGCCGTCCCTGCCCGTTCCGGGCCGGGACGGCCGCAGTTTTTGCGTCCGGTCCCGGGCCGCAGGCAACGCAAAAAACGCGCACCACGGGGCCGGAATTGCTGATTACCTCTGCCAAGTGTCCTAGAGTGGAACATGGTTGACTGGCATGGTTTTCCTTCCGGCACGTTTTTTCTTCGGCACGGCACCCGCCTGGCGAGGACCATCTAAAGGGGACTGAATTATGGCTCGCATTGGTGAGAGCACAGATCTGCTTAAGTGCTCTTTCTGCGGAAAGAGCCAGAAGCAGGTGCGCAAGCTGATCGCCGGTCCCGGCGTCTACATCTGCGACGAGTGCATCGAGCTCTGCAACGAGATCATCGAAGAGGAGCTCTCCGAGACGACCGAAGGCGAGTCCTTCGTCCTTCCCAAGCCGCGTGAAATCTTCGATTCACTGCAGGAATACGTCATTGGCCAGGAACCTGCCAAGCGTTCCCTCGCCGTCGCCGTCTACAACCACTACAAGCGCATCCAGTCCGGGCATGCTTCCCGCGGAACTGCTAACCTCAGCGATGCGGTCGGCACCGAGGACGTTGAGATCGGCAAGTCCAACATCCTGCTGATTGGCCCCACCGGCTGCGGCAAGACCTACCTCGCCCAGACGCTTGCCCGCCGCCTGAACGTTCCGTTCGCCGTGGCTGATGCGACGGCCCTGACCGAAGCCGGCTACGTGGGCGAGGACGTCGAGAACATCCTCCTCAAGCTCATCCAGGCCGCCGACTATGACGTCAAGAAGGCCGAGCAGGGCATCATCTACATCGACGAGATCGACAAGATCTCCCGCAAGAGCGAAAACCCGTCGATCACCCGCGATGTATCGGGCGAAGGCGTGCAGCAGGCACTGCTGAAAATCCTGGAAGGCACCGTTGCCTCCGTTCCGCCGCAGGGCGGGCGGAAGCACCCGCACCAGGAGTTCATCCAGATCGACACCACCAATGTGCTGTTCATCGTGGCCGGCGCGTTCGCCGGGCTCGAGGAAATCATCGGTTCGCGTTCGGGCCGCAAGGGTATCGGCTTCGGTGCTCCGCTGAACGAGACCAGCAAGGACACTGACTCCTACGCGGACGTCATGCCTGAGGACCTGCTGAAGTTTGGCCTGATCCCCGAGTTCATCGGCCGCCTCCCGGTCATCACCACGGTCTCAAACCTGGACCGCAAGGCCCTCATTCAGATCCTGACTGAACCCAAGAACGCGCTGGTCAAGCAGTTCCAGAAGATGTTCCAGCTCGACGGCGTCGAACTCGTCTTTGAGCCGGAGGCGCTGGAAGCCATTGCTGAGCAGGCTCTGGGCCGGGGAACCGGTGCACGCGGCCTGCGCGCGATCCTTGAGGAAGTGCTGCTGCCGGTGATGTTCGACCTGCCCAGCCGCGAAGACATTGCCCGCGTGGTCATCACCCGTGAGGCCGTCACGGAGAAGGCCGAACCGACGCTCATTTCCCATGACGTGATTGTGAAGCGGCGGAATAAGTCGGCCTGACTGCGCGCTGGCGCAATCGGGAGCTGATCCCGTCCGCACGAATTCTTACCGAGGAGTAAACCTGTGCCCGAGAACACCGCTGTTGCCGATTTCTGGTTCGATCCCACCTGCCCGTTTGCCTGGGTCACCTCGCGCTGGATGGGCGAAGTGGAACAGGTGCGCGACGTCCGCACCGAATGGCACGTCATGAGCCTTGCCGTCCTCAATGAGGGCCGCGACCTCCCCGAGGACTACCGTGCCCGGATCGACAAGGCCTGGGGCCCGGTCCGCGTGATCATCGCTGCGGCAGAACTGCACGGCCCGGAGAACATCAAGAAGCTCTACGACGCCATGGGCACCCGGATCCACGTCCAGGGCATGAAGGACTACGACGCCGTGATCGCAGAGTCCCTCGCTGAGGTTGGCCTGCCGGCAGAACTGGCCGACATCGCCGCGACGGACAAGTTCGACACCCAGCTGCGTGCCTCCCACCAGGAAGCCATCGACAAGGTGGGCGACGACGTCGGAACCCCCGTGGTAGCTTTCAACGGCACCGCTTTCTTCGGCCCGGTGCTGACCCGGATCCCGCGCGGCGAGGACGCCGGGAAGATGTTCGACGGCGCCCTGGCACTGGCCTCGAACCCGCACTTCTTCGAGATCAAGCGCAGCCGCACCGAGAACCCGCAGTTCGACTAAACGCAGCCAAATCAAAAGTGCCCGGCCCGTTTGAAACGGCCGGGCCCATAGTGACTTT
>NZ_JAXIOM010000031.1:0-43492 GCF_049311025.1 Arthrobacter sp. 3Tela_A | reverse complement strand
CCCCCGCCACCGCCCCGGCCGCGCCGCGGGGGCGGGGCCGTTACAGTTACTGCCCAATTGGAGCGGCTGTCCGGTGGAGCCCTGGGCGCAGAAGCTGCGCCGGGCGGGTCCGAACCTGATTATGCTGGGGATACTGACCGCCGTCGTGCAGGTCTTCATCGAACAGGTGCGGGCCTGGCCTTCCGGCCGGGCACGGCCGGCGAAGATTTCTCCGGCTCGAAGAATCCCTAAGGAGTTCCCATGAGCAGGAAAAAGACCCTCAGCGACCTGACCGCGGGCCAGAAGAAGGGCCTGGGTGTCCTGTCCAGCGTCCAGTTCCTGCTGGCCGGAGCCGCATTGGTGGATATTTGGCGCCGTCCGGGCAGCGAAATCCGCGGACCGAAGGCTGCCTGGAGTGCCGCCTGCGCCGTAAACTTCATTGGTCCGATCAGCTACTTCCTGTTCGGGCGCCGCCGAGGCTAAGCCCGGGAACTAGCCTTTGGGCTGGGTTGAATACTCCGCCCAGGGCACGTTCCAGTCCCCGTAACCGTCCCACATGGCTGCCGGTCCCACTTCGGTGTTCAGCACCTGCACCAGGTCACCCGGCTCGAACGTGTCGTAGAAGTACTTGGCACCCTCGGGGGACATGCCAACGCAGCCGTGGGAGACGTTCATGACGCCGAGTGCGCCCATGGCCCCGGGCAGCGCCTCGTGCACAAACACCCCGCTGTTGGTCAGCCGGCTGGCCCATGAGGCATCGAAAGGTTCGTAGTAATCAGGGTCCCCGGGCTTCAGGCCGATGCTCTCGGCGCGGAACGGCAGGGTGGCGTGCTGGGACATGACCACCTGGTATCCGCTTGGGGAAGGCCAGGCGGAGTCTCCCAGCGTCACGGGGAAGGACCGGGTGAGCTGCCCGTCAATGAAAACCTGCATGGTCTTGGTGAGGTTGTCTACGACGGCGACGCGGGAGTTGTGGACCTGGAATGTGCGGGTCTCGTTGAAGTTGCCGATCATCGAATTGCCGAAGTCCACGCCGAAGAGCTGCATGTCCACCGTGACTGTGCTGTTGGGCTCCCAGAACGTTTCCGGGCGGTAGCGGGCCTTGGTGTCGGAGATCCAGTAGAACGCGCCTGTCTGGGCGCTGGTGCTGGTGACGGTGATGGCGGCTTCAACGGCAGCCTTGTTCAGAACCGGTTCGCTGAAATTGATCTCGATCGGGTGGCCGACGCCGACCACGGACTTATCCATTGGTGCCATGAAGGCATTGGCCTCATTGGGCGGGGTGACCGTATGGAAGGTCTGCGATGCCTTGGTTGTCTTCCCGTTGGCATCGGCGAGCGTGAAGGCGAAGGTGTATTCCGTGTTGAACTTCAGGGGCTCGGAGGCAGTCCACTCTGATTCTCCGGCAGCAAACTCCCCGGCTACGTCGGCTCCGCCCGATGCCGGCGCCAGGCTCACGGACTCGATGGTGCCGTTCTCGACTTTCAGGACGGGCACTGAGGCAGGATTCACCTCGGTGGCGCTGTCGGCGGGCTCAGCCGTGAAGGTCACCGGAATGGCGGCTTCGGTTGGCGTGGGGGATGCTGAGGGTTCAGCTGACGGCTGGGCGGAAGATGTTCCGGCGTCGAAGGCGCCTGTGGCTGCCGCGACGCCCACGGCGCCGCCGACAACCAGTACCCCAGCCGCTGCGGCCAGGGCAATCCACCGCTTTCGGCTGCTTTTTTCCTGCACTTTGTCTGTCCCCTACGTCTCTCTTAGCTGAAGTCATCCTACGTTAGGCGGCCCGGAGGGCTAACCCGTCAGGCTGTATTTCCCAGGACACCCGCCAGCAGCGGAGCCAGCTCCCGGGACCCGGCTGCGCTGAGGTGGTAGGCATCGGCATACAGCGGGACCGTACCCACAAACGCCGGGCAGCGGCCGTCCAGGCAGAACCACGCGGTTGTGTCCACCCATTCAACATTGGGGTTCGCCTGTCCTGCCGCAGCGGACTCTAGGGCCATGCGGGACTGGTGATCTGCCGGAAGCCGGTTTTCACAGTCCCCCGGAGTGCTGAACCGGGTGGCGCACTGCGCCGGATCCTTCGCCTCAGGCGGCGCGGCAAGTACCACGGTGCGCCCTGCCTTGCCGGCCAGCGCCTCATGGATCCTGCGGGTGCCTTCGCTCCACTCGGCGTCCGCTGTTTCTCCCCTCGCGCCGCTGGCAAGGGCGGGGTCATACCGGAAAGAGGCCATAACCAGCAGGTCAGGAGCCAGTTCGCCGATGCGCTGGACCGACCAGTCCCGGAACGCCGGGCATTCGGGGTACGGTGCACCGCCAACCCGGTTCTGCGGCACGTCGGAGGGCGCGCAGCCGGCGGCGGTAAAGACGTGGATCCGCCAGTCCTCCGGCACCAGGACAGCGCGCAGGGCCGGGAGGTAGGCCATGGCAACCGAATCGCCGTAAAGCACCAGGTCCCGAGGGGCATCCGGGCTGCCATAGACACAGTGCTCGGTATTGGTGATCGGATCCGGGTCACGGGATTCGTTTTCGCCAAGGCAGCCGTCCTGAATCCACTCGGCAGGCTTGGCGCTGCGCCCGCCCTCGGTGAAAGTGGACGGATCGGGTTCAAGGGCAGGCCATTCGGTGCTGGCCAGGGCGGAGCGTAGAGCTGCCGTGTGTGCTGCCGCGGGATCCGGCTGGGCGGGGCTGGAGGGTGCCGGCACCTGCGCTGCGGCGGGCGGTTGCGCGGCTGCGGGGCTGCCCGGGGCGTGCAGGGTGGTCTCGATCGTGAGCGCAACCAGGGCCGCGGAGAGCAGGCCGCCGGCCGCTGCCATAGCGGCGAGCCGCACGGGCCGGGGCGCCAGGGCCGGACGCCGGTAGCGGCGTCCGTGTTCCCGTGCGCCGTAGCGCGGCTGCAGCCAGCGCGAGTGGCGCACAGGGTTCTCGATAAAGGAGAAGGACAGCGCCGCCAGCAGCACGGACACAGCCAGCAGAAGCAGCGGCGGCGCTGCCGGAACCAATGCAGCCGCGAAAACGACGACCGGGAAGTGCCAGAGGTACAGCGAGTAGGAGATACGTCCCAGGTAACGGCTGGCAGGATTAGTCAGCGGCCACATCACGCGGTTGTGGCGCGGACCGCGGGCCCCTGTTCCCGCGGTGAGGACCAGCACTGCGGAAAGCACCGGCAGGGCAGCGGCCGGCCCCGGAAACGCACTGTCCGCCGAGAGCAGGGCAAAGGACGCAGCAATGCCTGCCAGCCCGGCCCATCCGGCGGCCGCACGTGCTGCGGCAGGCATTCGGGCCAGCCAAGGTGCCGTCACTGCCAGGAGGGCGCCCGTGCCGAGTTCCCAGGCACGGGAGAGTGTGGAGAAGTAGGCAGTGGAGGGCCGGTTGGCGGTTTCCCAGAGTGCGAACGCAAAGCTGGCGGCGCACAGTGCTCCAACAAAGAGCAGCAGGAGCACCCGCATGCCGCGGTCGGTGCAGCGCAGGGCAGCAGCTGCGGCGATGCCCGCCACCAGCACCCAGGGCCAGACCAGATAAAACTGCTCTTCCACCCCGAGGGACCAGAAATGCTGCAGCGGTGAGACGGCCGTGCCGGCGTTCAGGTAGTCGGTTCCGGAAACGGCGAACCGCCAGTTGCCCAGGAAGAAGAAGGACCAGACGGCGTCCTCGAGGACAGTTGCGCCGCGTCCCGAACCGAAAACCAGGAACGCCGCCGCAGAGGTCACGGCCAGGACGGCAGCTGCAGCCGGAACGAGCCGCCGCACGCGCCGCCGGTAGAAATCAGGCAGGGACAGCTTCTGCGGTGATGTGATTTCCCGGATCAGGATGGTGGTGATGAGAAACCCGGAAATGACGAAGAAGACGTCGACGCCGGCATACCCGCCCGACGGCCAGGCCAGCAGGTGGTGGCCCAGAACGCCCAGGACAGCCAGGGCCCGCAGGCCCTCAATGTCATAGCGGTAGGCACCGCCGGGACGATGCCTCGGCAGGGCAGGAAGCTGCGCTCGGCTTGATGCGGTCTGGGACCTGGGAGCGGGCACGACTTCACTTTCGCTCTGGGGGTGGGGGCTTCATCGAATTTAGCCCGGCAGCCCGGCAGCCCGCGAATTGGTGCCGCGCGGAGGACGATTGTGGTTACACCCTTGACATACAGAACTACTCAGGCGGCGTCCGCCTCAGCCATCCGTGCAGCCTGCCGGGTGATGTTCTTCGCCATGGACGGGAAGATCAGCCCGTGGAAGGGGTAAATCAGCCACCAGTACAACCGCCCCAGCAGGCCGCGGGGGAAGTAGATCGCCCGCTGGCTGTAGACGCTGCCCTCGCCGTCGGGATCCACCCGCAGCTCCAGCCAGGCCTTGCCCGGAACCCGCATCTCTGCCCGCAGCCGGAGCAGCGTTCCGCGCTCCAGCAGTTCAACGCGCCACCAGTCAACGACGTCGCCGGTCAGCAGCGTGGAAGGATTCCGCCGTCCGCGGGTCAGGCCGGCACCTCCTACGGTTTTGTCGAGGACCCCGCGGATGGCCCATGCCATGGGCAGCGAGTACCAGCCGTTCTTGCCGCCGATTCCCTCGATGACCTGCCAGATATGGGCCGGATCAACGGTGGATCCGCGCCGGCGCTGGTCCACGTAGACCGTCTGCCCGGCCCAGTCCGGGTCGGAGGGCAGCGGCTCGGAGGCCAGGTCCGCGGCGCTGGAGGCGCTGGCCCAGGTGGTCTCCACCTCATTGCGCGCCTCTTTGCCCAGTGCCCGCGTGACGGCGTCGTGGTAGTTGGTCAGCCCGCCTTCCGGGGCCGGAATGTAGTCATTAATGTCCCGTTCCTTGGTCACCGCATCGTGCTGCAGTGACTCGACCAGCGGCCGGGACATGGCCAGCGGGATCGGCGTCACCAGCGCCACCCACAGGCCGGCAAGCTTGGGGGCGGGGATCGGCAGGGCATAAATCCGGCGCTTGGGAAGTCCGGCCACTGCGGCGTAGCCGTTCATAATGTCTGCGTACTCCAGGACGTCGCCGGAGCCGATGTCGAACGTGCGGTTCATACCTTCGGGCAGGTCCACGGCACGGACCAGGTAGTGGAGCACGTCGCGGACGGCGATCGGTTCAATCTTCCGGCGCACCCAGCTGGGGGCCGGCATGACCGGCAGGGTCTCCGTGAGGTGGCGGATCATTTCGAACGACGCCGAACCGGAGCCGATCACCACGCCGGCCTGGAACACCACGGCCGGGACAGCGCCGTTGAGCAGGATCTCACCGACGGCGGTGCGCGAGGCCATATGCGGGGAGAGCTCGCCCTCGTTCGGGTGCAGGCCGCCCAGATACACGATCCGCTTGACCCCCGCCTTTTCCGCGGCAGATGCCACAATGTTGGCGATGTTCTCCTCCTGGGCCGCGAAGCCCTTGCCGGAGGCCATCGAGTGGACCAGGAAGTACACGGTGTCCACGTCCTGGAAGGCGTTTTCGACCGACTCTGCGTCGGAGAGGTCACCCTGCACTATTTCGACGTCGTTCCGCCAGGGAACATCGTTGAGCTTCTCCGGAGACCGGACCAGGACCCGTACGGTGCGGCCGTCAGCCAGCAGCAGCGGAACCAGGCGCCCGCCAATATAACCTGTTGCTCCCGTGACCAAGACCCGCTGAGTGTCCGTCATTGCCCCAACATACACACCGGCGGACCCGCTTCGGGGGCCACTGCACTATCCCTCCCAAAAACGCCCCAAGATTTTGTAAGCATGCTGATATCTACTGGAAATTGCCTCATAATCCCGGTAAGACTAGAGGGCATGGCGACAACGGGAACGGCCCCGAAGCAGCGGGAAACGGTCAATGTGGATGGACACCGCCTGCGCCTGACCTCGCTGGACAAGGTCCTCTACCCGGAAACGGGAACCACCAAGGCGGATGTTCTCTCCTATTACGCGGCCATCGCCCCGACGCTGATTCCCTATTCACGCAACCGTCCGGCAACCCGAAAACGCTGGGTCAACGGCGTGGGAACCCCGGATGATCCCGGGCAGGTTTTCTTTCAGAAGAACATTGACGATTCAGCGCCCAGCTGGGTGAAGCGGTACACGATCGAGCACAAGGACCACAACAACGTTTATCCGCTGGTCAATGACCTGGCCACGCTGACCTGGCTGGCCCAGCTGGCTGCCCTGGAAATCCATGTTCCCCAGTGGCAGTTCGGGCCGCGCGGCGTCCGGCAGAATCCGGACCGGCTGGTGCTGGACCTTGACCCCGGAGAGGGGGCATCCCTGGCCGACTGCGCTGAAGTGGCGCGTCTGGCCCGCAGCATCCTCACGGATATGGGCCTGGATGCCCGTCCGGTCACCAGCGGCTCCAAGGGCATTCACCTCTACGCCGCGCTGGACGGCGGGCAGACCTCCGATGAGGTCAGCGCCGTCGCACATGAACTGGCGCGGGCGCTGGAAGCGGACCATCCGGATTTGGTGGTCAGCGACATGAAAAAGACGCTGCGCAAAGGCAAGGTCCTGGTGGACTGGAGCCAGAACAACGCCAACAAGACCACCATCTGCCCCTACTCCCTGCGCGGACGGTTCCGGCCCATGGTCGCTGCCCCGCGGACCTGGGAGGAACTCGAGGACCCGGACCTGGCGCAGCTGGATTATGAGCAGGTCCTGGACCGGGTCGAGGACATCGGGGATCCGCTTGCCGGCATGCATTCCGGTGACGCCGATCCGGAGGTGCTGGAAGCCGACGGCGGCGGCCCGGACAGGCTGCACAAGTACCGCAGCATGCGCGACGCCGCTAAGACGCCCGAGCCCGTGCCCGCGGAAGCGCCGAAAGCCGTGGAGGGGGACGGGAACAGCTTCGTGATCCAGGAACACCACGCCCGTCGTCTGCACTGGGACTTCCGGCTGGAGCGCGACGGCGTGCTGGTTTCCTGGGCGGTGCCCAAAGGACCTCCCACGACGCCGGACAAGAACCACCTGGCCGTCCAGACCGAGGACCATCCGCTGGACTACGGCGGATTCGCAGGCACCATTCCCAAAGGCGAATACGGTGCCGGCGAGGTAACCATCTGGGACCACGGCACCTATGAGACGGAGAAGTGGCGGCCGGACAAGGAAGTGATCGTCACCGTTCACGGTCAGCCCGACGGCGGCCTGGCGCGCGACGGTTCGGCGGTGCGCCGCTTCGCCTTCATCCATACCGGCGGGCAGGACGGCAAGAGCAACTGGCTGCTGCACCTGATGAAGGACCAGACCGCCAAACCTGCCGAAAAGGCCGAACCGTCCGCGAAGAAGCCGGATAAAAAGTCCGGGGAGAATCCTGCCAAGGTGACCAAAGCCGCTGCCAAAGCCCGCCCGGATCCGCTGCCCCTGCCGGACGGCGCAGCGGTGAAGAAGGACATCAAGGACTCCGGCATGCCGTCGCTGAAGCCCATGCTCGCGACCCTGGGCTCAAAGGCAGACATTAACGACGACGCCGAGTGGGCGTTCGAGATGAAATGGGACGGCGTGCGGGCCATCGCCGAAGTGACTCCCGAAGGCACCCGTCTGATCAGCCGCAACGGCAACGATATGACGGTGGCGTACCCCGAACTACAGGAGCTCGGCGGCGCGCTGAACGGTGAACGGGCCGTGCTGGACGGGGAAATCGTCGCCCTGAACAAGGCCGGACGGCCGGACTTTGGCCTGCTCCAGCCGCGGATGCACCTGACCCGGGCCCGCGACGCTGAAGCCGCGGCCGCCAAGACCCCGGTGCAGTTTATGGTTTTCGACCTGCTTTGGCTGGATGGAAACTCGCTGCTGGAGCTCAGCTACGAACAGCGCCGCGAAATCCTTGAACAGGCCGTTGAATCGAGTGAAGACGACGGGCACGTCCAGGTTCCGCCGGCCCTGGACCTGGGCATGGATGACGCGGTTGAGGCCAGCAAGGAGCTGGGGCTTGAGGGTGTGGTGGCGAAACGGAGGTCCGCGGACTACTCAGCCGGCACCCGGTCACGCAGCTGGATCAAGCTCAAGAACCAGTTCAGCCAGGAAGTGGTCATTGTTGGCTGGCGGCCCGGCCAGGGAAACCGGGCGAACAAGGTGGGTTCCCTGCTGGTAGCGGTTCCGGACGGGACCGAGCTGCAGTACATCGGCCGCGTCGGCTCAGGTCTGAGTGAGAAGGACCTGGCACTGGTGGGCTCCCGCCTGAAGAAACTGTCCCGCAAGACCGCGCCGCTGGACGACGTGCCGCGCGCCGACGCCTCTGACGCCCGCTGGGTCCGGCCGGTCCTGGTAGGGGAGGTCACCTACGCCGAGCGCACGGGCACCGGCAAACTCCGGCACCCCGTCTGGCGGGGACTGCGGCCGGATAAGCGGCCCTCCGACGTCGTCCCCGAAATCCCCGCACCGTCGTCCTAGGAACACCAGTCCGTCACCCATCCCCAACCGGGAGGAACGCAGCGATGACCGAGACCCGAACCCCTGAAGAACGCCTCCCCGGCACGGCGCTGCCGGAGGAAAGCCAGCTGCAGGCGGTGGACGCCTGGTGGCGGGCGGCTAACTACCTCTCCGCCGGGCAGATCTACCTGCGGGACAACCCGCTGCTGCGCCGGCCCCTGGAGCCGGGCGACGTGAAGGCGCGGCTGCTGGGGCACTGGGGAACCACCCCGGGGCTGAACTTCATCTACGCGCACCTTAACCGGCTGATTAATGAGACCGGGCGGGAGTTCCTGTTCATTACCGGCCCCGGGCACGGAGGTCCGGCGAACGTGGCGAACGCCTGGCTGGAGGGTACCTATTCGGAGATTTACAGCCACGTCGGAGAAGACGAAGACGGGCTGCGCACCCTGTTCAAGCAGTTCTCCTACCCCGGCGGTGTGCCCAGCCATGCGGCGCCGGAAACCCCCGGCTCAATTCACGAAGGCGGGGAGCTGGGATACTCGCTGGCCCACGCCTACGGTGCAGTGTTCGACAACCCGGACCTGGTGGCTGCCACGGTAATAGGCGACGGTGAGGCGGAAACCGGACCGCTGGCCGCGTCCTGGCATTCCAACAGTTTCCTGGACCCGGCCGCGGATGGTGCGGTGCTGCCGATCCTGCATCTCAACGGTTACAAGATCGCCAACCCCACTGTGCTTTCCCGGATGCCCGAATCCCAGCTGGTGAAGCTGCTCGAGGGCTACGGGTACCGCCCGCACTTCGTCACCGTGCAGGATCCCGACGCCGTGATGGCCGCCCATGAGGACTTCGCTGCGGCCCTGGGTGCCTGCCTGGCGGAAATCCATGCCATCCAGGCCCCGTACCGGACCGGCGAAAAACTCGCTGTACCTGCCGACGCGCCCCAGGCCGGCGGCGTTGACGCCCACGCCCCGCGCTGGCCCATGATCGTCTTCCGTTCCCCCAAGGGCTGGACCGGCCCGCGTGAAGTGGACGGCAAACCCGTGGAAGGAACCTGGCGTGCCCACCAGGTCCCGCTGTCCGAGGTTCATGACAACCCCGAACACCTCGCGCAGCTGCAGGAATGGCTGCAGTCCTACCGGCCGGAGGAATTGTTCGACGGCGAGGGCCGGCTCCGCGGGGAAATAGCGTCCCTGGCTCCGGCCGGGAACCTGCGCATGAGCGCCACCCCGTACGCCAACGGCGGCCGCCTGCTCCAGGACCTGCGGCTGCCCGCCTACGCGGAGTTCGCCGTCGACATTAAGGAACCCGGCAGCGAACGGGTGAGCCCGATGCTGAACCTGGGCAAGTACCTGGCAGAGATCATCCGGCGAAATCCGGAGAACTTCCGGATCTTCGGGCCGGATGAGACGGCGTCGAACCGGCTGCAGGAGGTCTATGGCGTCACGGACAAGGTCTGGCAGCAGCGCATCGAAGCCGTGGATGAGCACCTGGCCCGCAGTGGCCGGGTGGTGGAAGTGCTCAGCGAGCACCTCTGCGAAGGCTGGCTGGAAGGCTACCTCCTCACCGGCCGGCACGGGGTCTTCAACTGCTATGAAGCCTTTGTCCACATTGTCGACTCAATGTTCAACCAGCACGCCAAGTGGCTGAAGGTCAGCAAGGACCTGTCCTGGCGCCAGCCCATCGCCTCGCTGAACTACCTGCTCTCCAGCCATGTCTGGCAACAGGACCACAACGGCTTCTCACATCAGGACCCCGGGTTCATCGACCATGTGGTGAACAAGAAAGCCGACGTCATCCGGGTCTACCTGCCGCCGGACGCGAACACCCTGCTCGCCGTCACCCAGCACATCCTAGGAACCCGGGACCGGGTGAACGTGGTGGTTTCCGGCAAGCAGCCCGCCCCGGTCTGGCTCAGCCCCGAAGAGGCGAAGCTGCACGTCAAGAGGGGTATTGGGGTGTGGGACTTCGCCGGCAGCGAAGGTGACGGTCCCGGCCCGCAGCCCGATCCCGACGTCGTCATGGGCTGTGCAGGGGATGTGCCCACCCTTGAAACCATTGCTGCCGCCGCCCTGCTGAAGGAGCGGCTGCCGCAGCTGCGGATCCGGGTGGTGAATGTGGTGGACCTGATGCGGCTGCAGGACTCCGCGGAGCATCCGCACGGGCTCTCCGACCGGGACTTCGACACCCTGTTCACCAAGGAATCACCCATTATCTTCGCGTACCACGGCTATCCCTGGTTGATCCACCGGCTGACCTACCGCCGCACGAACCACGGCAACCTGCATGTGCGCGGGTACAAGGAGGAGGGCACCACCACCACGCCGTTCGACATGGCGATGCTGAACCAGATCGACCGGTTCCAGCTGGCCATCGACGTCCTTGACCGCGTACCGTCGCTGGGGTCCACCCAGGCCGGCTTCCGGCAGTGGCTGCAGGACGAGCGGGAGCGCTGCCGCCAGTACACCCGCGACGAGGGGCAGGACCCGCCCTTCATCAGCGGCTGGACGCTCGAAGAGGCCCAAAGGTCCACGCAAGACTAGGTTTCCCGCGGGCTACCGCCCGCCGGGATGGCATGATCCGTCTACACGAAGGAGAACTATGTCCAACGAACAGTCGACCATTTCCGTATCCCGCGTCATTGACGCACCGGCAGGGGACATTTTCCACCTGCTCTCCAACCCTGAGCGGCACCATGAGCTGGACGGTTCGGGAATGGTGGTTTCGGACGAGAAGACCGACCGCATCGCCAAAGTCGGTGATGTGTTCACCATGAACATGAACAATTCCAAGATGGGCGACTACAAGACGGACAACCACGTCACCGGCTTCGACCACAACAAGCTGCTGGCCTGGCAGACCGCCGTCGCCGGCACCGAGCCTGCGGGCTGGGAGTGGATGTGGGAGCTGGCGTCCATGGGTCCGGATTCAACCGAAGTGACCCTGACCTATGACTGGAGTAAGGTCACGGACAAGGAAACCCTCAAGAAGGTCTCCTTCCCGATGGTCAGCAAGGAAGAGCTCGAAGGCTCGCTGAACAAGCTTGCGGCCGCGGTGTCGGGTTCCTGACCCTTCTCGAACGACGACGGCGGCCGGTCCCTTTCGCTAAGAAGGGGACCGGCCGCCGTCGCAATGTCCTTCGAACGGGGGTCAGTCGAAGCGGATGACAACCTTGTCAGCGGCGCCCGGAGTCTTCGCCAATTCCAGTGCCTCCAGGGCGCGGTCGAAGGGCAGCACATCGCTGATGATCAGCGCGTACTTCTGCCAGTTCTCGATGATGTCGTCAGTGACCTCGAAGATCTCCGTCGGGTAACCCATCGCGAAGACTATCGTCAGCTCGGTGGTGAGAATGGAACCGAAATCAAGCTCAACGGGCTTCTTGTGGACCGCCACGATGCCGAGCACCGCACCGGACTTCGCGACGCCGGCCACGGTCTGGGGGACCACCGGAGCGCCTGCGGCATCAAGGAAGATATCGGTTCCGGAGCGGGTGCCGCGCACCATCATGGTGGCACCGTCGCCGTGCAGTTCCACCAGGCGGGCCGCTACATCCTCTTCGGCGGAGTTGATCACTGCGTCCGCGCCGACCTCGAGGGCCTTCGCGAGGCGGGAGGGCACGATGTCGACGACGACGATGTGCGAGGCTCCGCGCCGGCGGTAACCCAGCACCGCGCCGAGTCCGATGGGGCCTGCACCGAAGATCACCACCTTGTCGCCGGGCTTGGGATTGGTGCGGTTCACCGCGTGGTAAGCAACTGCCATAGGCTCGTTGAGGGCGGCGACCTCCCACGGAACCTCCTGCGGAATGACCCGCAGCTGGCGGCCCGGCTCAGCGTCCCGGACTACTACATACTCCGAGAGTCCGCCCTGGGCGCCGCCGCTGCCCAGCAGTCCGTCGGTGAAGGCCATCGTGTCGATGACCACATGATCACCCACAGCGAATCCGTTCACTTCGGCGCCGACTTCCACAACCTCGGCGGCCGGCTCATGCCCCAGCGGCGTGGCTCCCTGGCGGGGCGGAATGCCACCAATCTGGGTGTACATCGCGTCGGAGCCGCAGATGCCGCAGGCCTTCATCTTCAGCAGCACATCACGGGGACCGGCGGCTGGGCGTTCCACCTCCACCCATTCATTGGTGCCCGGGCCTGTGACGTAAACAGATTTCATGCTCTCTCCCTGAGTTCAGTGCCCGCTGCGCTGGGACAGCGGGTGGGGCACAGCGGCCGGTTCCCTTCGCTTGGGAAGGAAACCGGCCGCCGTCGTTCGTTATGTGTTCAGGCTTAGCCCGCGGACCAGCCGCCGTCGGACGGCATGATGGCACCGTTGATGTTCACGGAGTCATCGCTGAGCAGGAACGTGATGGACGCAGCCAGGTCCTCGGCCGAAGCCAGGCCGGGGATCATCACGCGGGCGGGGGTCAGGCGTGCTTCGCCGTACTCGGAGACCTTGCCGCCCATGGGGATGCCGGTGGCGACGCCGCCCGGAGCAACGGCATTTACACGTATGCCTTCCTTGGCATACATAAACGCGGCGCTCTTGGTGATGCCCACAACGGCATGCTTGGACGCCGTGTAGGCCACGCCGGAAGCGGAGCCGCGCAGGCCTGCCTCGGAGGTGACATTCACGATCGCGCCCTTGCGTGCCTCAAGCATGCCCGGCAGTACGGCGCGGGTCAGGCGGACCAGGCCGTCCACGTTTACGGCGAAGATCTTCTGCCACATCGCATCGGATACTTCGTGCAGCGGGCTGAAGTCGTCGTTGATGCCGGCCACGTTCGCCAGACCGTCGATCTGTCCGCCGGCGGCGGCGATGATCCGGTCCACGGCTGCCAGGTCCGTGAGATCGGCGGCCACTGGAACAATGGCGTCGCCGAGTTCTTCGGCCAGTTCCTGAATCTTTGTTTCGGCGATATCAACGGCAATGACGCGGCCGCCTTCGCGGGCGATGCGGGCGGCCGTGGCTCGGCCGATGCCGGAGCCGGCACCCGTGACGATGACGGTCTTGTTCTCAAAGCGGCCCGGAACAGTGGGAAGCGCGGTCTCTTCGAGCTCCGGCATCACGCCGCCGTTGGCCTGCATCACCAGTCCGTCGACGGCGGCCTGGGGCATCTGTCCCTGGCTCAGGTCCACAAGCTGCTGGAGCTTCAGGCCAAGGGCCGGGCCGAGGGAAGCTTCGTCGCTTCCGGTCTGGGCCAGGAAGCCGCGCAGGATGGGGCCGCCTTCCGGGTGGTCGAGCCACTCCTGGATGGTGTTCTGGGCTGTCAGGGGCTTGTTGGCCGCCATGGACGTTCCTTTCGATGGATGGAGCAGCCGTGGGTACGCGGCCACCGTTTCGTTACTTACACGTGTAAGTAAAGTGTATCTTCGAAAGGGTCAGATGGTCACGAAAGGAACTCCGTGCACCGCAAGGTCACTTCGCACGACGTCGCCCGCGCAGCCGGGGTCTCCCGGGCAACGGTCAGCTATGTGCTCAACGGCAGGAGCGGGCAGAGCATCACGGAGGCGACCCGGCAGCGGGTTCTCACCGCTGCGGCGAAACTTGGCTATGCGCCGTCGACTGCCGCCCGGACGCTGCGCCGGGGACAAAGTGACCTCGTGCTTATGCTCCTGCCACCCGAACCGCTGGGCCGGGCACTGGCCATGGTGCTGGATGGAGCCTCAGACCAGGTGGAACAGGCTGGCCTGCGCCTGATTGCGCACCGCCTGCCGGACGGGGGTGCTGCCGCACCGCTGGTGCGCTCACTGGTGCCGGCGGCATTGATCCTTGCAACTCCGCTTCAGGAGCCGGACTTGGACGCGCTTCAGGCCACCGGTGTGCCAATGGCCTCCCTGCAGCAGGACCATGCCGATCCCCTGGGTCCTGATCTTGGTATCGGCGCCCTGCAGGTGCAGCACCTTGCACGTTCCGGACACCGGCGGATCGGCGTTGCCCTGCCTGCCGCCTCCGGGTATCAGTGGCGGGCCGAGGCACGCCTGGCCGCCATCGAGGAGGCCTGTCACCGGCACGGGCTGGAGCCCCCTGCCGTAGAGCGGATCAATCTTGACCCTGCTGACGCTTCCGCCGCCGTTGGCCGGTGGCTTTTCGCCGACACACCGGTGACCGGAGTCTGTGCCTTTGACGATGAATACGCGTTTGCCCTCTTGGCTGGACTGTCCAGGCTCAACCGGTCCGCGCCGTCGGACCTCGCCGTGATTGGGGCAGAGGACATTCCGCTGGCCCGCCTCGCAGTGCCTCCGCTGACTACGGTCAGTGTCCATGCCCGCCGAATCGGCGTGCTGTTCGCGCAGCTGGCTACGGAGTCACTGGTGGAACCAGGGAGTTTCGGTACCGTCACAGGGGCTCCGGAGCAGAACCTGCCCCCGGTCGCGCTTGTCCGCCGCGCCTCGGCCTGATTCCTGTGCTCCGGATGGCTGCGGCGCCTGAGCCTCCATCCCAGAGCCTTCATCCTCTGACGCAATAAGGCTGTTATGGGCACCCCGGTTTCATCCCGTGCTGCAACAACGTCGCTATGAAGCGTCCAGAGGTGCGTTGTTGCAGCACAGGACGTACGGAACCGGACTAAAGAGCGTTATTGCAGCACAGGATGGCGGCTCGCGGCGGGCTCGTCGACGCAGCTCTGTGCCCCGGCCGGAAAGGTGTGGCGCGGAGGTAATCACTCGCTGCGAGACTGCGGCCAAACCCGGGTCGGTTGTTATCCGGGAGAGGTCCTGTCCCCGAAGCCACCGGCCCCGGCTAGGCCTCCCGCGCCCGGTACAGCTGCATCTGCCGGTAGCGCCGGCCCAGGGATTCACGCCGGGGCTTGGACGGAGCATCCTCCGGTTCGGCGGTGAGGTCGATGTGCTTCTTCCCGAAGCGCCACAGCAGAAGGTCATCCAGCAGACGGTCCGGCCCCGGTGAGTAGCGGTGGTCCAGGGCTGCACGGACTTCGGTGATGGCCTCGGCCTGCAGCAGCCCGGCCAGGTCCATGGTCGTCTTCAGGCCGTGGGCGGCAAGCAGTTCCGCCGCCCAGCCCCAGTCGTCTCCGGCCTTGCGGTTCACGTGGGGGAGGAGCGTCATCCAGACGTGCCGGATTCGGTTGGGCGTCAGCGGCGCCGACCCCTCACCTTCCTCGTCCCAGAAACCGGTGACCGTTTCATAGCGTTCGTGCAGTTCGGCGAATTCGTTCTCCACCGTTTCCAGCATGGCGGCCGTGGCGATGAACTGGCGGTCGAAGTACGGGCTCCAGGCGCGCGGATCACCGGCCTTAAAGCGGATGTCATGCTCAATTTCGGACCAGGCGTGGGCCAGCACGGTGCGGATCTGAACTTCGAAGAGGTAGCTGCCGTTTGGCTTTTGCGTCGGCTCCAGCAGCCGGTGGAAGTCCCGCACCGTTTCGTTCTGGATGGTGCGCAGGATCAGGTGCCGGCTGGAGTAACCGTAGGTTCCTGACTCGATGGAGCCGATGTCCTTCTCGCGGTCTCCGCGGCAGTCGAACTCGGCCCGCTGCCGCTTGATCAGGTTGGCTGCCTCATCAACCTCGTGCGGCAGGGTCATGATCACGCGAACACCCACCAGGTCGGTGAGGTTCCGCAGCGGATCCGGGAAAAGCAGGGTGGGCACCTCGTCCGGATTCTCCGGCGGCAGGGTGCGGGACGCCTTGTCCCGGAACGACTCCACAGACTTGGTCCGTGAAGCGATAAACAGCGGTTTGACAGTGCTGTCCTCGAACACTGCCCGCAGGCTCGCTTCCATTTCCGCCGTCACGGACTCCAGCGCCGGGCGAACCCGGGCATACTCTTCCGTGCTGGCCTGGACCACCGGGCGAAGCCGGTCATCCAGGGTGTCCCACGCGCTCACGTCTGTCCTTTCGCAGTTTCTGCCAGCCTATGGCACGCCGCAGACACCGGCGGGGCCGGGCGGCGGTTAGGCTCATCTCCAGATTAGGACGACGGCGGCCCGCCGGGCGCAGCCGGCAGCAGCTGCCTGACCGAAGAAGGAACTCCCATGCCACAGCGGTTCACCTACGGCGCCCATGCCGAACAGTTCGGTGAGCTCACGCTTCCTCAGGATGGGCGGACGGACCGCGGCACCGTGGTGATCATCCACGGCGGCTACTGGCGGGCCAAATACTCCATGGAACTGGGGCGCCCGCTTGCAGCGGACCTGGCCGGGCGAGGATGGGTTGCCGTGAACCTTGAGTACCGCCGTGCCGGCAACGGAGGCGGCTGGCCGGAGACATTCGATGACATCAGCGCAGGCATCGACGCTCTGGCTGACCTCCCAGAACTGGCCGGCGCCCCGGGCCCGGTGATCGCGCTGGGACACTCAGCAGGCGGCCACCTGGCAGTTTGGGCGGCCGGGCGGAAGGATCCCCGGGTGCCGCTG
This sequence comes from Arthrobacter sp. 3Tela_A, assembly GCF_049311025.1. Taxonomy (NCBI): domain Bacteria; kingdom Bacillati; phylum Actinomycetota; class Actinomycetes; order Micrococcales; family Micrococcaceae; genus Arthrobacter; species Arthrobacter sp. 3Tela_A. The sequence continues at coordinate 26,820 of NZ_JAXIOM010000031.1, read as the reverse complement.
GACGGCGTCGTCAGCCAGTCAGGGGTGCTGGACCTGCTGCGTGCCCAGGAGCTGGGACTGAGCAGCGAGGCAGCGGAGAACTTCCTTGGCGCTTCTCCGGAGGAAGACCCGGAGCGTTGGGAGGCTGCCGATCCCGTCCGCGCCGTGCCCGCTCCGGTACCGGTGTTCGTCCTGCACGGCTCCGAAGACACCACGGTGCCGGTGGAACTTGCTGAGAACTACGTGCGGGCAGCCAAGGCGGCCGGCGGAACTTCGGAACTGCGGCTGATTCCCGGCGACCATTTTGAGATGATCACCCCGGGTACCGCCGGCTGGGCCGAGGTGCTCCGCGCCGTGGAAGACGCAGCGGGAAATACCTCCGGGTAGCGCCGCCGGGTCCGCGGTCGGTAGGTTGAGTCCGTGATCACAGTCATCGGCGAAGCCCTCATCGACGAAGTCCTCAGCGACACGGCACCGCGCCGTTCCCACCCCGGAGGCAGTCCGCTCAACGTGGCCGTCGGCGTTGCGAGGCTGGGCCGGCCGGTGCAGTTCGCGGGACGCTACGGCACCGACGCCTACGGTGTGCTGATCGCTGAGCACCTGAAGAACAATTCCGTTCTGGCTGCCCTGCCGGCGGATGACCGGCCCACGAGTGTTGCCACCGCGACGCTTGATCCGGCCGGCGGCGCCCGGTACACCTTCGACCTGGAGTGGACGCTGCCCGGTCTGGCGGGCGAACTGCCGCGCCTGCTGGAAGGCACCACACTGCTGCACACCGGCTCCATCGCCACCATGCTCTCGCCGGGGGCACATGAGGTGCTCACCGCCGTCGAACGGGCGCATCCGCAGGCCACCATCACTTATGACCCGAACTGCCGGCCCACCATTATCACTGACGCCTCTTACGCCAGGGAACAGGCGGAAAAGTTTGTCCGCCTGGCCGACGTCGTGAAGGCCTCCGACGAGGACCTTGCCTGGCTCTACCCGGACCAGCCGGTGGAGGACGCCGCCCGGGCCTGGCTGGAGATGGGGCCCGCCGTCGTCGTCGTTACCCGCGGATCCCGCGGGCCCTGGGCGGTGGCAGCCTCAGGGAGCTGTGAGGCCGCGGCGCCCGCCGTAGCGGTTGCGGACACTGTTGGGGCAGGGGATTCGTTCATGGCCGCCCTGATTGCCGGGCTGATGGACCGGGATTTCGATGGCGCTGCACGCCGCCCGGAGCTGCGGAAGATCGGCGTCGGGGACCTCGAGGCTATCCTCACCTACGCCGCACGGGCGGCCGCGGTCACCGTGTCCCGGCCCGGCGCCGATCCGCCCCGGCGGAGTGAACTGCTCTAGAACCCCGGACCGCTTTAGGAGCGGGCAGACGAAAGGAAGAGCGCCCATGGAAGCGTACGATCCCACCGCAGACCTGCCTTCGGTTCCCTCCTTCGAGGTCACCAGCGCCAACTTTGAGGACGGCGGGCCGCTGCCGCCGTCGCAGTACGCCACCGGCGCCGTGCCCGGCGGGCGGGATGCTTCCCCGCAGTTGGCCTGGACCGGCTGGCCGGAGGCAACCCGCAGCTTCGCGGTCACAATGGTGGACCCGGACGCACCCATTCCCGGTGTGTTCTGGCACTGGGCAGCAGTCAATATTCCGGCGGAAGAGACATCCATTACCGAGAACGCCTCCCGTTCCGGCATGCCCGAAGGCACGCTGCAGCTGTTCAACGAGCTCGGCGAACCGGGCTACACCGGGGCGGCGCCGCCGGTCGGGCACGGAAAACACCGTTACTTCGTGATGGTCCATGCGCTGGATATACCGCTCCTGGATGTTGCCGAGGACGCCAGGCCCGGCGTGCTGTCCATGGCGCTGCGCGGCCACACGCTGGCACGCGGGCTCATAGTGGGAACGGCGGAGCGCCCGGAGCGTTAGGTCCTGACCGTGCGCGGCCCGTATTCCCGCTAGGCTGGAAGCCAACGGAAGGGCTGGGCATGCGGCTGGTAGCAAGTGACCTGGACGGGACCATAGTCGGCCCGGACAACAGGATCAGTGACCGGACCGTCAATGCGTTCCGCAAATGCGCGGACGCCGGCATCCACGTCGTTTTCGTCACTGGCCGGCCGCCGCGCTGGCTGGGACCCATCCGCGACCAGCTTGGCCACACCGGAACCGTGATCTGCTCCAACGGTGCGATCCTCTATGACCTTGAAGCCGCGCAGGTGATCTGGTCCAAGCCCGTGCCGCTGGAGGGCATGTTCGAGGCCGCGGGCATCATCCGCAGCCTCTATCCTGCGGTGCACTTCGCGGCCGAGACCGTGGAAGGCTTCCACCTGGAGCCGGGCTTCCTGCAGGATGCCGGAGCTGACCTGCTTGGTGCAGTTCCTCCCGCACCGCTAACCGAATCCCTGGTCCCGGGAAGCCGTGTGGTGAAGTTCCTCGCGCGCGTGGAGGACATCCATCCTGACGAGTTCCTCAGGAGAGTGAAGCCCGAGGTCGCCCACCTGGTCTCCACCACCCACTCCGCGCCGTCGATACCGCTGCTGGAGATGTCAGCCCGCGGCCTGGACAAGGCCGTGACGCTGGCGGACTACGCCGGTTCCCTGAAGATCGAGGCCGACGACGTCGTTGCGTTCGGTGACATGCCCAACGATCTGGGGATGCTGGGCTGGGCCGGCCGCGGCTACGCCATGGCCTCCGGGCATCCTGCCGTCCGCGCGGCCGTGCCCCGGCAGGCCCCGCCGTTCGCCGAAGACGGTGTGGCGCAGGTCCTTGAGGACCTGCTGCGCGGCCAGTAGCCCTATGACGCCGGAAGGCTCCGGATCCGGCGTGCGTGCAGGAGTTGGTGAACTGTCATAAGGATGGCCAGCCACGCCAGGCCCAGGCTCCAGGCCACCAGCACATCCGTCAGCCAGTGGTGGCCCAGATACACGCGGCTCAGGCCCACGGCCACGATGAACACCGCTGCAACCAGGACCGTGATGATCCGGGTTTGCTTCGAATCCAGGTACGTGAACAGCAGATACGCGATGGTTCCGGTTATCACCAGCGAATTCAGCGAATGCCCGCTCGGAAATGACGCCGAGTACTCGTACGGCGGAACGGCATCTGAAAGCGGCGGCCTGGACCGTCCCACGAGGGCTTTGCCGGCAACCGTCATGAGCAGCGAACCGGCAGCGGCTGCTGCGGTGAGGAGCAGGGGAGTCCAGCTGCGCTGCCAGCGGCACAGCACCGCCACGGCCCCCGCAGCCAGGAGCGGAAGGCCGATGGTGCCGCCCAGATTCGTCAGCCAGGTCACCGAGGTGTCCAGTACCGGAGAACGCAGCTCCTTGGCCAGGGCAAGCACCGGGTGGTCCAGGGCGGCGACGCCGTCCTCCTCCGTCACCGCCTCGTAGACCCCTCCGGCCACGAGGGCCAGAAGCAGGGCCGGAACCAGTCCGGCGGCAAGGGTCAGCAGGAGCACCCCGTGTCTGCCCAGAGCCTGCGCGGCGCGGGAGAGCGTGCGCGCCAGGCGGTCCGTGGGTGCGTCGCTCATGGTCCCAGTATGCCAAGGCGGCGGCCGAGCCAGTCCAGATTGCCGCCCAGGCCCTCCTTCCACACCTGCCAGGAGTGTCCGCCGGGCAGCTCCTGCAGCTGCACGTCCATTCCTGCGGCCTTCGCGGCGTCGTACACCTCGCGGCCCTCACCGGCATAGACGCCGTCGTCCTTGCCGATTACTACGATCCCCGCGGTGTCCGGGAAGGTCTGCTTTTTGAGCACGTCCAGAGCATTCTGTGCCGCGAAGGCGGACGCGTCGCCGCCGAAATAGGTGTCCAGCAGCGACTGGCTCCCGCCGGGGATGGTCGGTTCGTTCTCCCCGGCAATGTCGATGAACGTGGGGAAGGCTTCCGGGAAGTTCACGGCCAGCTGCAGGGCACAGGTTCCGCCGTAGGAGTAGCCCGCCGTGGCCCACTGCTGCGGACCGCTGAGCCCGGCCGAAAGGTTGTCCTGGACCCAGCCGGGGACATCTTCAGCCAGGTACGTTGCTCCCCGTCCCTGCTTGGAATCGAGGCAGAGCGACCAGTTGGAGTTCGACCCGCCGGAGAGATCCGGAAGAACGACGACGGGTGCCAGCCCGTGGTGGTGTGCGGCGAAGTCGTCCATGACCTGCTGCAGCTGCCCGCCGGCGAACCAGTCGGCAGGAGCGCCGGGCTGTCCGTGCAAGGCAATCAGCACCGGAAGGTTCTGGGCGTGCGGCGTTCCCAGATACGCCGGCGGCAGGTACACCAGGCTGGATCCGGCGGCATATCCGGAAACGGACCCGGGGATCTGGACGTCATAGACCCGGCCTTCCGCGGGCATGTTCGACGGCGGTGTCCAGTTCGCTTCAGTGCTTGGCGTCGTGTCCTGACCCGAAACCGGTTTGCGGATCGGCACGTCGCCGCTGGACTCTCCCGGCCGCACCACCAGGGACTCAAGTGTGGGGTACTGCCCATACGCCACGTTTGCTGCCGACGCCGCGCCCAGCAGCACCGCAGCAGCCGAGAGGATGGTCAGGATCCGGGGAAGAATGCCCCGGGACAGCCGCCACCGGGGGACTACCAGCAACACTGCCAATATTCCTCCCGCGGAATATAAGTAGAGGTAACGCGGGAAAGAAGCGTTCCACCAGGACAGCAGCAGTTCAGCAGCTACGAACAGCAGCACGGTTCCGGCTAGGGCGCCCATCAGGGCGAACGGCACAACCCTGGTCAGGTACCTCCTCGGTCCCCAGCACAGCCAGCACAGCCCGGCGGCGCCGAGGCTCAGCACAAGCAAGGGTGCCGGCCCCGAGGTCAGCGACAGGTTCATCGCTGATTGCCCACGATTCGCCTGGCCAGGGTGAAGGTCTGCCCCAGCGAAACGTGGGGCAGGTAGGCCCGGGCCAGGGCGTTGGCGATTGCCGGCAGGGACGCGGAGTCCACATAGGTCATATACAGCGGAACGTACTGCGGCTGGAATTTGGCCTTGTAGGCAAGAAGCGATCGGAAACCGTAGACCGGTTCCAGCGTTGCACCGAGACGCTCCATCAACCACTCCAGCGCCGGAGGTGTGTCTGCGGCCCGCCGCGCAGCGCTCTCGACGGACCCGTTTTCAGCCTCTGACGCTGCGGTCGAGGAGGCCTCGTTCCGCGCCAGCGGTGCGCCGGACAGGCTAAGCAGGCTGAAACCTTCATCCTGAAGGGACAGTGCCGCAGAGGCGATGAGGAAGTCCATCGCTGCAGGGAAGCCGCGTGCCCGCCGGCGCATAAAGTCCAGCGTCCAGCCGATGATCTCCCCGTCCCGGTAGATCGGCAGCCAGGAGGTCACACCGTGCACCGTGCGGTCCTGGTCCACTGCGAGCAGCAGCCGCACGCCGTCGTCGTCAATCTCTTCGATCCCGCCCAGGGTGAATCCCATCTCAGGCATCTGCTTCTCTGCCACCCATTCCTCCGAGATGGCGTTGATTTGGTCCAGGACGGACAGCGGCGCCGTGCGGTAGGTGGTCCACTCTGCACGGATGCCGGCCTTGCCGGCACGGTTGAATGCGGTCCGCACGTCCTGGAACCGCTTGCCGCGGAAGGCCAGGGACCCGAGCGGAAGCAGCGTCTCCTCCGCCACCTGCAGGTCAGTGTGGCCCAGGTCGGCGGCCGCTTCGCGGGTGGCGTCGTTCACGGAATAGAAGCACACGGTCACCCCGGATTCTGCACAGTAGGCCGCGAAACCCTCCACCGACTGCCGCAGCTCCGACGGGGGTCCAACCGGGTCGCCGACGGTCAGGGCGACTCCGGACCCAAGGCGGTACGCCACGTAGGAGTTGCCGGTGGGGGAGAACCAGTAGGAGTTGCTGCTCCACAGTGTCATCCAGGCCATCGTGCTGCCGCCGCTGGATTCGAGCAGGGCCCGTGCCCGTTCGGAGTCCAGGGCGTAGCGGCTGTAGGCAGGTTCGAGGAACGAACGCACGAGCAGCACGCACGTGAGAAGCCAGAACACCACGCCCACACCCTCGTAGAGGAGGACGGCGGGAACGGATTCGGGCAGCAGCTTCGGAGGCATTGAAATGATTTCCGAGACCGGCAGGAAACGTAGCGGCAGGTCTGCCACGAGGGCCGGAAGGCTTGCCGGCGGGGTGAAGCCGCTGCGCAGCAGCAGCCCGCCGCCCACCCACGCCGCTGCCAGGATCACGCCGGCTGTGGCGCAGGTCAGGAACAGCCTGCGGTAGGTGCCCGGAGGTGCGGACACGGTGAACAGGCGTCCCGAACCGGCCAGAAGCAGGAATACGAGCAGGGGCAGCAGCATGGGAAGGACCAACGCAAGGGGCTGCACTGTCCCGTCGACGCTGTAGAACCCGCCGGTCTCCCCGGCGAGGAAAACCCCAATGCGAACGGCTGCGGTGAGGGTCATCAGCCCCTGCAGGATGAGGGCGCTGATCCAGGCGAACCGGCGTCCGCGCCGAAGCCCGTCGGCGAAGACGATGAGCAGTACCTGGGGGAGGACGGCGAGGAAGAACCCGGCCGGGCCGGCGCTCTGTTCCAGCCGGGCGGTCCTGCATTCGGCCTGCATGCCCGGGTCGGCGCAGATGGTGGCCAGGGCCACCGGGTCAAGGGTTTCGGCATTGGTGAACAGGTATGCGAGGACGGCGAGGGGGCCGACGGCGCGCACGTTCAGTGCCGCAATGACCGGCCCGACGGCGGTAGCCACCACCAGCAGTCCCATCAGGACACGGGCCTCGCGGCGGCTGGACACCAGGCTTTGGGGCCACTGGGGACGCCGTCCGAACAGATAGGGTCCCACCAATCCTCCGGCGACTGCGGCCGCCAGGGCCATGACGTCACGCAGCGACCCCGAGTACAGGGCCAGGACCACCAGCAGGGTGAAGAGCGCCAGCCGCACCCGCCGGCGCCAGAGCGTGCCCATGCCGGCCGACGCGGCTGCGGCGATTCCGCAGACCAAAGCTACCGGACCTACAAACGAATCCGTGCTGAGCTCACGGCCCCAATCCTCGAAGACGCCCCGCAGGGCAGCAGCGAAACCGATGCCCGCGAGGGCGCCGATGATCTGTGTTCCTGCTGCGGCCGAGATGAACCGCCGGCTGCCCAGCAGGCGTTCCGCCGGCAGGCCCACGGCCAGCACCAGGAGGGTTCCGCTGATGTATCCGGCCAGCCCGTTGGCCCACAGGGCGGAGAGCAGCAGAGCGGGCCAGTGTTCAGGCAGGGTGTCCACGGACACGCTCACCCAGGGCAGCAGGGGCTCATCCGGCCCGTCCAGGACCGAGGAGGTAAGGATGCCCAGGAACCAGAACAGCACCAGGAAACCTACGGTCACCGGTGACCGGGACAGGGTCCCGCGCAGTCCGTCCGCGGGCCAACGGAGCCAGCGCCCCGCTGTTTGCCGGGCAGAACCATGCTCCATGCGGCCACCTCCATGGCTTGCCGGCGCGGGTGGGAGAGGTTCGCCCCCGGGTGCAGCCAGTCTAATTCCGAGAGTCCGTTCGTGAACCGGGCAGCGGCGCAAGACGGTGTGCGGACAGGCGATAAAGTACCTCTGTGAGAGCACTCCTGCCGTACTTCACCCCGCCGTCCCTGCGGTCTTCCGTGCCGCCGTCCGCCGGAGGGCAGGTGCCGCTGGGCCTCTCCCACCGCGGTTTCAGTACCGATGGGCTGGAAAACACCATGGCAGCCTTCGAGGCAGCTGTGGACCTGGGTTTCGGCTATTTGGAAACCGATGTCCGGACCACCAGCGACGGTGTGCTCATGGCGTTCCATGATGAGACCCTGGACCGGGTCACAGACGCAACCGGTCCGATCAGTGCCCGGAGCCTGCGTGAACTGCGCGAAGTCCGGGTGGGCGGCACCGAGCCGATCCCCACGCTGGAGGAAGTCCTGGTCCGGTGGCCTGATGTTCGCCTGAACGTAGACATCAAGGATGCCGCCGGAGCTGCGGCTCTGGCCGCCCTGATCGAAAAGCACCAGGCCCATGACCGGGTGCTGGTGACCTCCTTCTCGGACCGGCGGCGGCTGGACTGCCTGCGCCGGCTCTCCCGGCCGGCGGCAACCTCCGGCGGGTCTTCCGGCACCGCAGCGCTGCTGCTGCTGTCACCGCTGGGACTGGGTGGACTGGTGGCACGGCTGGGCCGGTTTCGCTGCGTCCAGGTTCCGGTGAACTTCCGGGGCATTCCCGTGGTGCGTCCCGCCTTCCTGCGGCGCTGCCACCGTGCCGGCGTCCAGGTGCATGTCTGGACGGTCAATACCGGCCCCCTGATGGAAGGCCTGCTGGATATGGGCGTGGACGGGCTGGTCTCTGACCGGGCGGATCTGCTGTCACAGGTGCTTTCCGCCCGGGGTGCCTGGCCGCAGGGGCCCGGGCGAGTCTAGTCCAGGGTGCTGCCCGCACGGGAGACACCCGCGGTGGAGCGCAGCTCGGCGATGCGGAGCCGAAGGAAGATGATCACCAGGACCAGCGCCCAGATGGAGAGTACCGCCACCGCGACAATCACCAGCACGTAAAGAATTGCAAAGACCGCACCTACGCCTGAAAAAGCCATCATTTTTTCTTCCCCCATCCTCCGGATTCCGGCGTCTGCCGGACCTGCCGGAAGTCTATAGGTCCCGCACAGTCGCACCGCACCGCGCAGCACGGCCGGGCGGGCGTCGGGCGCCGGAGCTGTGCCTCCGCCGGCATTCGCTGGCAGGATGTAAGCCATGCGCGTGCTTATAGCCCCGGACAAGTTCAAAGGCAGCCTAACCGCTGAGGAAGCCGCCGCCGCCATGGCCCAGGGGGTGCTCTCCGTCTATCCGGACGCGGACGTCACCCGCGTTCCGGTCGCCGACGGCGGCGAAGGCACCCTCGAAGCCGCACTCGCTGCCGGAGCCCAGGAACGCACCGCGCGGGTCCGCGGACCCCTGGGCCGCGAAGTCACGGCGGTGTGGGCAATGGACGGCACGACGGCGGTCCTGGAAACCGCACGTTCCTCGGGCCTGATGCTCGTGGAACCGTCCGTGCAGACCTCCCTGGCGGCGTCGAGCTTTGGCAGCGGGCAACTGATCACGGCGGCGCTGGACGCCGGGGCGCAGGAAATCATCCTGGGGATCGGCGGGTCGGCGATGACCGACGGCGGCTCCGGAGCGCTGACCGCCCTGGGCCTGCGGATCCTCGACGCTGCCGGAGAGCCGGTTCCGCCGGGAGGCGCCGGGCTGGCAGTGGCCGCCGCCGTCGACGCTTCCGGACTGGACCCGCGGGTAAAAGATGCCCGGATTCGGATCGCCGCGGACGTCACCAACCCGCTGACCGGCCACAATGGTGCCGCCCACGTCTTCGGGGGGCAGAAGGGTGCCGATTCCTCGGCCCGGCTGCTGCTGGATGAAGCGCTGGGGAATTGGGCCCGGCTGTTGAAGGAAGCAACCGGCGTCGACGTCGATGTTCCCGGTGCCGGAGCGGCCGGCGGCTTCCCGTCCGCGTTCCTTGCCCTCACGGACGCCCGGATTGAGCCGGGCTTTGAACTCATTGCGGATCTGGTGGGCCTGGTGCCGGCACTGGCCCAGGCAGACCTGGTGCTCTCCGGGGAAGGCTCCATTGATGAGCAGTCCCGGTACGGAAAGGCACCGCTGGAGGTGGCACGGCTGGCCGCGGCGCGGGGAATCCCGGTGGTGCTGGTGGCCGGAGCGATCACGCTGAGCCCCAAGGTGCTTGCCGAGTACGGTGTCGAGGCAGCGGTGAGCGTGCTTGACCTGGCGCAGAGCCCGGAGGATGCCATGGCGCGGGCAGAGTTCTACGTTGCCCGCGCCACGCAGGCGGCCCTTGAAGGGGCCTAGGTTTTCCTAGCCCAGGCTGGACGGCTTGGAGCCGACGTCCTCCTGCGGCTCCTCAGGCATGGTGCCGCGCCAGCGGGCGATCGCCATCATGCCGTGGTAGATCACCAGCGTGGCGGCGGTGCCCAGGGCGATGCCTTCGAAGGTCAGGCCGCCCACGTTCCAGGTGTAGTTCGCGATGCCGACCACCAGGGCAACACCGGCCACGGAGAGGTTGATCGGGTTGGAGAAGTTCACGCGGTTGTCCACCCAGATCCGGACACCCAGGATGCCGATCATGCCGTAAAGCACCACGCCGGCGCCGCCGAGCACACCCGGGGGGATGGTGGCGATCAGCGCACCGAACTTGGGGAACAGGCTCAGCAGCACGGCGGTGATGCCGGCAACCCAGTAGGCGGCCGTGGAGTACACGCGGGAGGCGGCCATAACACCGATGTTCTCTGCGTAGGTGGTGGTGCCTGAACCGCCGCCGGCGCCGGCCAGCATGGTGGCAACGCCGTCGGCCATCAGTGCCCGGCCAGTGTAGGGATCAAGGTTCCGGCCGGTCATGGCGGCGACGGACTTCACATGGCCGATATTCTCAGCAACCAGCACCAGCACCACGGGAACGAACAGGCCAATGACGTTGAAGTGGAAGGTGGGGGCCATGAAATCGGGCAGGCCGAACCAGGCGGCGTCGTTGATGGCGGAGAAGTCCACTTCGCCCTGCACAATGGCCGCGGCGTAACCGGCGAGGACACCCACCAGGATGGAAAGGCGGCCGATCAGGCCCTTGAACAGCACCGTGGTCAGCAGGATCACCACCACGGTGACAGTGGCGGTAATGGGTCCGGCCTCGTAGTTCGTGCGCGTGGTGGGCGCCAGGTTCAGGCCGATCAGGGCCACGATTGCGCCGGTGACGGTGGGCGGCATGAGGACCTGAATCCAGCGCGTGCCGGCCAGCTGTGCCGCCAGGCCGATCAGGAACAGGGTGGCACCGGCCATGATGATGCCGCCCAGGGCACCGGCGGGTCCGTGCTGGTTAACTGCGGCGGCGATCGGCGCGATAAAGGCGAAGGATGAGCCCAGATAGCTGGGGACCTTTCCTGCGGTAATGATCAGGAACAGGATCGTTCCGACGCCGGAGAAGAACAGTGTGGTGGCCGGCGGGAAGCCGGTCAGCAGAGGAACCAGGAAAGTCGCTCCGAACATGGCCACCACATGCTGGGAGCCAATGCCGATAGTCCGCGGCCAGCTGAGTCTTTCATCGGGAGCGACGAATGAGCCGGGGGTAACTGTCTTGCCGTTCCCGTGGAGTTTCCAGTCTGTGCCGAACCTGCTCATGCGTGTGCCTTCCAACGGACAAAGGGGGATTGATTCGTGGAGAATGTTACCGGCGGGGCTTCTGTGCCACGCTATGTTGCACGCACCAGCAATTTTACCGGGAAAGCAGTTAGGCCGAGGCGGCCTGTGACGGACGGATCATACGTGGGAATCTCAGTTTCTGGACGGACAGTACTCATCACCGGAGCGGCCATGGGCATGGGCCTGCTGTACGCCGAACGGGCGGTGCTCGAAGGGGCCAAGGCGGTGGTGCTCTGGGACCGGAATGCCGAAGCCCTGGAAGCCGCGGCGCAGCGGCTGCGCGGACTAGGATCCTCCGCGGTCCTGCCTTACACGCTGGACGTCTCCTCCGCAGCGGAGGTCGCCGAAAAGGCCGAGGCTGTGCTGGCAGAACTCGGCGCCCCGGACGTGCTGATCAACAACGCCGGCATTGTCCGCGGCAAGTACTTCTGGGAACACTCCGGAACGGACATCGACGCCGTCATGGACGTGAATACCCTGGCGCCCATGCACATCACCCGCGCCTTCCTGCCGGGCATGATTGAACGCCGCACCCCGGCCCGGATCCTGAACGTCGCCTCAGCCTCCGGAACCCTGTCCGTGCCGAAGATGAGTGTTTACACCGCTTCCAAGTGGGCAGTGATTGGCTGGAGTGATTCGCTGCGCCTGGAACTGGAGGAAGCCGGACACGGCCACGTCCAGGTCACCACCCTGATTCCCAGCTACATCAAGACCGGCATGTTCGAAGGTGCCCGCGGTCCGCTGATGACGCCGCTGATGGAACCCGAATACGTAGTGGACAAGGCGTGGAAGGCGCTGCTGGACGGAAAGGCCCGGGTCCAGCTGCCCTGGACCGTTCCCCTGGGCAGCGCGCTGCGCGGACTGCTGCCCCAGCCCGCCTGGGACGTGGTGGCCGGCAGGGTCTTTAAGGTCTACCAGTCCATGGACCACTTCACCGGCCGCCCGGCACCAGAGAGCCGCGCAGCGGCTTCGGCAGCAGGCAACGGGGACCGGGCATGAGCGCCGATCTCCAGGCGGCGTCCCCGGCCGGCACGATCCCGGCGCAGGTTTCCGGGGTGCGAAAGGTCTACGACAGCGGGCGCACCCGGCCGCTGGCTTGGCGGAAGGAACAGCTGAAGGCGCTGCTGCGGATGCTCTCCGAGCGGGAGCAGGAATTCGCTGCTGCCCTGCACGAAGACCTGGGCAAAAACCCGCTGGAGGCCTACCTCACAGAGATCTCCATTACCCGCGCTGAAGCCACCCACGCACTGAAGCACCTGACCGACTGGACCCGGAGCACCAAGGTGCCGGTGCCGCTTGGCCTGCAGCCGGCGTCGGCCCGGGTTGAACCGCAGCCGCTGGGCGTGGTGCTGATCATTGCGCCGTGGAACTATCCCGTGCAGCTGCTGCTGGCTCCGCTGATCGGTGCGCTGGCCGCCGGCAACGCCGCCGTGCTGAAGCCCAGCGAGCTGGCGCCGGCAACCTCCGCTGCCGTGGCCCGGATCCTGCCGGAGTATCTGGATCCGGAGGCCGTGGTTGTCATCGAGGGTGCGCAGGAAGCGTCCCAGGCGCTGCTGGCCGAACGTTTTGACCACATCTTCTACACCGGGGGTGAAAGGGTCGGCAAGATTGTCATGCGCGCTGCCGCCGAACACCTGACTCCCGTGACGCTGGAGCTGGGAGGCAAGTCTCCCGCCGTCGTACTGGACGGGAACCTCACCGCCATTGCCCGGCGGCTGGCCTACGGCAAGCTGATCAATGCCGGTCAGACGTGCGTGGCACCGGATTACGTGCTGGTCACCGAGGAAGCGGCACCCAAGCTGCTCAAGGCGCTGGGCAAAGTGGTCCGTGAGTTTGTGGGCAAGGATCCTTCGCGCAGTGCGAACTTCGGGCGGATCGTCAACGAGGGCCATTTCGACCGGCTCACCGGCTACCTGGGCGACGGAACCGTGGTTTCCGGCGGCCGCACCAGCCGGGAAGACCTCTACATCGAACCCACCGTGCTGACGGACGTGTCCCTGGACGCTCCCGTGATGCAGGAGGAGATCTTCGGGCCGGTCCTGCCGGTCGTGACCGTCCGGGACCTGGACCACGCGATGGAGATCATCAATGCCCGCCCTGTTCCGCTGGCGTCCTACCTTTTCACTTCCTCAGCGGCGCAGCAGCGCCGGTTCGAGCAGGGTGTGCGGGCCGGCAGCGTGAACCACAACGCGGCGATCGTACAGCTGGCCGTGCCGGAGCTTCCCTTTGGCGGTGCCGGTGCCAGCGGCCTGGGCGCGTACCACGGCAAACACTCCTTCGACACGTTCAGCCAGGCGCGCCCGGTCTTCTCGAAGGGCACGCTGCTGGACACCCTGCGCGTGGCCTACCCGCCGTACAACGGGTTCAAGGCACGGATCCTCCGCCGCCTTCTCTAACCTTCATGAAACTGCCGAGAGGCCAGTTACGGCTGGTTTGAGCGGTCAAACCGGCCGTAACTGGCCCCTCGGTGAAGATGGTGGAGCTAGGAAATCACGGAGTCCACAATGGCCTTCGCCTCGGCCTGGACCTCGCTGAGGTGCTCGGCGCCTTTGAAGGACTCCGCGTAGATCTTGTACACGTCCTCGGTGCCGGACGGGCGGGCCGCGAACCAGGCGTTCTCAGTGGTGACCTTCAGCCCGCCCACGGGTGCCCCGTTGCCCGGAGCCTCGGTCAGGCGCGCGGTGATTTCCTCGCCGGCCAGCGTGGTGGCGGTGACGTCCGACGGCGACAGCTTGGACAATGCTGCCTTCTGTTCGCGGGTGGCCGGGGCATCAACCCGTGCATAGACCGGGTCCCCAAAGCGGTTCGTCAGCTCCCGGTAGTGCTGCGACGGGGTCTTCTGCGTGACGGCCGTGATCTCGGAGGCCAGCAGGGCCAGCAGGATGCCGTCCTTGTCGGTAGTCCACACCGAGCCGTCCAGCCGCAGGAAGGACGCGCCCGCGGATTCCTCGCCGCCAAAGGCTACTTCGCCGGACAACAGGCCCGGGACGAACCACTTGAAGCCCACGGGAACCTCCATGAGCCGGCGGTCCAGGCTGGACGTGACACGGTCAATCATGGAGGAGGAGACCAGTGTCTTGCCGACCATCGCGTCACCGCGCCAGCCGGTGCGGTTGGCGTATAGGTACTCAATGGCAGCAGCGAGGTAATGGTTCGGGTTCATCAGCCCGGCGTCGGGGGTGATGATGCCGTGGCGGTCGGCATCGGCGTCGTTGCCCGTGGCGATGTCGTACCGCCCGGCCTGGGCGATCAGCGATGCCATCGCGTCGGGGGAGGAGCAGTCCATGCGGATCTTCTCATCCCAGTCCAGGGTCATAAACCCGAACTGGGGGTCCACGCTGGGATTGACTACGGTCAGGTTCAGGCCGTACTGCTCGCCGATTGCACCCCAGTAGTCAACGGATGCGCCGCCCATGGGGTCCGCCCCGATGTGCAGTCCGGAGGCCTTGATGGCATCCATGTTCAGCACTGAGCCGAGGTCGCCCACGTAGTGCTGCAGGAAGTCATAGGCGCCCACCGATTCCGCCAGCCGTGCTTCACCCAGCGGAATACGCTGGACGCCGCGCAGCCCCTTCTCCAGCAGTTCGTTGGCCCGGTTGGCGATCCAGGCCGTGGTTTCCGAATCTGCAGGTCCGCCGGAGGGCGGGTTGTACTTGAACCCGCCGTCGGCCGGCGGGTTGTGGGACGGGGTGATCACGATTCCGTCAGCCTGGTCGGTGCGGGTCGCGTTGTGCGTGAGGATGGCATGGCTGAGCGCCGGGGTCGGCGTGAAACCGGTGCGGGAGTCGATCAGGACATTGACCCCGTTGCCAGCAAGAACTTCCAGCGCGGTGTTCTGCGCAGGTTCGGAAAGAGCGTGCGTGTCCTTGCCCATAAATAGCGGACCGGTAATGCCGGCGCCGGTGCGGTACTCGACGATTGCCTGCGTGATGGCGGCGATGTGCGGCTCATTGAAGGAGCCCTTCAGGGAGCTGCCGCGGTGCCCCGAGGTGCCGAAGGCCACGCGCTGGCCGGGATCAGCGACGTCCGGCGCGACGTCGTAATACGCGTCAAGCAGGGCCGTCAGGTCGACGAGGTCGGATGGTTGGGCAGGTGTGCCGGCTCGGTTAGACATAGACCCAAGCATGCCAAAAATTCGGTTGAACCGGCAGACACCTGACTTTCGTGCCGTGATATCCGTGCCCGCCGCACCCACACGAGAGGGCAGTTACGGCTGGTTTGAGTGCTCAAACCGGTCGTAACTGCCCTCTCGAGGGGATTACGGAAGGGGGAAGGGTTACTGGAGCAGCGTCCGGTCGTCCAGGCCGCCCTTGATCTTCTCGAATTCGTGCAGCAGGTCCGGTACGGTCATCGCGGCCTTCTGTGTGCTGTCCAGGTCCAGGATGATCCGGCCTTCATGCATCATGATCAGCCGGGTGCCCAGGTCCAGTGCCTGCTGCATGTTGTGCGTGACCATCAGCGTGGTGAGCTTGTGGCGGGCCACGATCTCACCGGTGAGGCGGGAAACCAGTGCCGCGCGCTGCGGGTCCAGGGCGGCGGTGTGCTCATCCAGCAGCAGGATCTTCGGTTCGCTGAACGTGGCCATCAGCAGGGACAGCGCCTGGCGCTGGCCGCCGGAGAGCAGACCGACCTTGGCCTTCAGCCGGTTCTCAAGGCCCAGTTCCAGGGACTTGAGTTCCTCGCGGAAGAGCTCGCGCTTCTTGCCTGAAACGCCCCAGCCCAGGCCACGGCGCTTTCCGCGTTCGTAGGCAATGGACATGTTCTGTTCAATGCTCAGCTGCGGGGCGGAACCGGCCATCGGGTCCTGGAAGACCCGGCCAATGAACCTGGCCCGCTGGTAGTCGGCCAGCTTCGTGACGTCCTTGCCGTCAATCAGCACGGAACCGGTGTCCGGGCGGAGTTTGCCCGAAACCATGTTCAGCAGCGTGGACTTTCCGGCGCCGTTGGAGCCGATCACGGTGATGAATTCCCCGGCGTGCAGTTCCAGGTCGATCTGGGCCAGGGCCACGCGTTCGTTGACGGTGCCGGCGAAGAAGGTCTTTTGTACGTTGTCGATTTTCAGCATCGTTCTGACTTTCCGCTAGCTGGCCGTGGTGACGGTGGATTTACGCAGGCTGCTGAAGGTGGGCAGGCGGCGGAACAGCTTCCACTGGGGAAGGATCAGCGCAAGCACCACCAGGACGGCGGAAATGAGCTTCATGTCGTTCGGTTCGAAACCCAGGTCCAGCGCCAGGGCAATCACGATCCGGTAGACGACAGCGCCCAGGACCACGGCCAGGGTGGAAACCACGATCAGGCGGGAACCAAAGACTGCCTGGCCGATGATTACCGATGCGAGGCCTACGAGAATCAGCCCGATGCCCATGCCGATGTCCGCGAAGCCCTGGTACTGCGCCACCATGGCACCGCACAGGCCGACGAATCCGTTCGAGAGTGCCAGGCCCAGGATCTTCATCCGGTCCGTGCTGACGCCGAAGCTGCTGACCATTTCCTGGTTGTCGCCCGTGGCCTGCATGGCCAGGCCGAGGTCCGTGTGGAGGAACCAGTCCAGGAAGAGCTTCACGCCCAGGGCCAGGAGGGCGAACAGCGCAATGGCGACGGCGCCGCCCAGGTAGCCGTTTTCACGCAGCGGGGTGATGAGGGTGTCCTCGCGGAGCAGGGACAGGTTCGAGGTCCCCATGATCCGCAGGTTGATGGAGTAGAGGGCGATCATGGTCAGGATGCCGGCCAGCAGGCCGTTGATTTTGCCCTTGGTGTGCAGCAGGCCGGTGACGCAGCCGGCTACCAGGCCGGCTCCGAACGCGGCTGCCGTGGCGGCCAGGGGTGGAACCCCGTTGGTGATGGAAATGGCCGCCACGGCTGCGCCGGTGGTGAAGCTGCCATCCACGGTAAGGTCCGGAAAATCCAGGATCCGGAAGGTGAGGTAAACGCCCAGGGCCATAACGGCGTAGATAAGCCCCAGTTCAACAGCAGTGATCATGGAAGTTCTGTTCCTTACAGCAGGGTGGTGAGGGCAGCTTCGAGGATTACTCGATGACCTTGTCGGCCTTTTCGAGCATCGACGCGGGAATCTCGATGCCCATGTTGGCTGCTGCGGTCTTGTTGACCACGAGCTGCACTTCTTCCAGGGTTTCGATGGGCATGGTGGCCGGGTCGGCGTCCTCTTCCAGGATCTTGATGGCCATCAGGCCGGTCTGGTAGCCGAGTGCTTCGTAGTCGATGCCCCAGGTGGCAAGGCCGCCGGCTTCGACGGCACCGGCGTCACCGGTGACCAGCGGGATCTGCTTGGTTTCCGCAATCTGGACGACGGAGTCCAGGGCAGCCACAACGTTGTTGTCCGTGGGGATGTAGAAGGCATCCACGTCCAGGGACTCGGCAGCCTGCTGTACCTCAGCGGTATTGCTTACGGCGGCGAGTTTGAGTTCCAGGCCGAGGTCCTTGGCGGCTTCCTGGGCCAGTTCGATCTGCACCTCGGAGTTCACTTCGCCGGAGCTGTAGACAATTCCCACCGTCTTGGCATCCGGAGCCAGGTCCTTGATAAGTGCCAGCTGGTCCTCGACCGGGTTGAGGTCGCTCGTGCCGGTGAGGTTGGCGCCCGGTGCATCCCAGGAATCGACGAGTCCGGCTTCTTCCGGTTCGGTGACAGCGGTGATGAGGATCGGAATATCGGTGATGGCCTGCGCGGCGGCCTGTGCGGTCGGCGTCGCGATCGCCAGGACCAGGTCGAGGTCGTCGGAGGCGAACTTCGAGGCGATCGAGGTGGCAGTGGCCTGCTCGCCGGCTGCATTCTGCTCGTCGTAGGAGATGTTCTCGCCTTCGGTGTAGCCGTTCTCGGCCAGCGCCCGCTTGAATCCTTCCTTGGCGGAAGTCAGGGCGTCGTGCTCGACGATCTGGGTGATGCCGATCTTCACCATGTCCGAATCGCCGCCTGCAGCGGAATCCGAGCCGCAGCCGGTCGCCGCGAGGGATGCACCCAGCAGCAGGGCCCCCAGTGCCCCTGTCCTTGAACGCTTCATCGTTGCCCTTTCAGTGCGCTGCCCAGTGGCGGACGGCGCCGGCCGGGCAGGGTGTCGTGTTGCCGGACGCTGGCATCCGATCTCCGGCCCGACGTCGTTATCGGGTCCCGGTAAACGGGTGCAGTTCAGCACCGGCTGATGGAACGATACTAACTGTGAGGACGCTCACATTGTCTAATCTGCGGCAGTACGTAGAGACGGATGCATCCCCGAAGCCGCATCATCTAGGCAGATGATCGTCACAATGCTGAGTAAAGATCCAAAGTGTCTAAGCGTGTGGACCTAATGGAGCGCAAACTGAATATGCAAAAAGTGCCCCTTTGGAAACCAAACGGGCACTTTTTGCTAGGCGGATGGGGAAGAACGGGTTACCGCACTCCGCCCATGAGCTTCTTGATGGCCGGTGCGCACAGGGCAAGGATGACGCCCAGTGCGATTGCCGTGATGCCCAGGAAGGAGAAGTAACTGACTTCGGTGTCCTGGCTGTAGAACTGTGCCAGCCACCCGGAAAGCGTGCTGCCCAGGGATACGGACAGATAGAACAGCGCCACCATCTGCGTGGGGAACGCAGCCGGTGCAAGCTTGGTAGCTGCAGACAGTCCGGTCGGGGAGAGCGAGAGTTCAGCGAAGGTGAACAGCAGCAGGATTCCGGCCAGGGCCAGCAGCGGCGTGCTGGCAGGACCGCCGCCGGAGAACGGAATGAAGGCCAGGAATGCCAGGCCCATCACGGCCAGGCCGATGCCGAACTTCAGCGGTGTGCCGGGCTGGCGGTTGCCCAGCTTGGTCCACATGCTGGCAAACACAGCGGCGAAGATGATGATGAAGATCGGGTTGATGGACTGGACGAAGCTAGGCGGCATTTCCCAGCCGAAAATCTCGCGGTTCAGCGAGGTGTCCGCGTACAGCGCCACAACCGTGAACTGCTGCTGGAACAGGGCCCAGAAGGCGGTGCTCGCCACGAACAGCGGCATAAAGGAGAACACACGGCGGCGTTCAACCTGGGTTACGCGCTTGCTGGAAAGAATGACCACAAAGTAGGCGACGGCTGCGACCAGCGCGAGGATTGCCATCAGGCCAACCAGGTTTTCGCTGTTGATCAGGCCGAACGCAAGGGCTGCCAGCACGACGACGACGGCCGCTGCGGCGATTGCTCCCACGCGGACGAACTGGTTCTTGGGCAGCGGGTTGGCCACCAGGTGCGCGGACTCCGGCAGGTACTTGCGGGTCGCGGCGTACTGGGCCAGGCCGATGGCCATGCCGGCGGCTGCGAGGCCGAAGCCCACATGGAAGCCGAAGGAATCCCAGAGCAGGCCGGTGAGGATCGGGCCCATCAGGCCGCCGATGTTGATGCCCATGTAGAAGATGGAGAAGCCGGCGTCGCGGCGTTCGTCCTTCTCGTCGTACAGGCTTCCCACCAGCGCCGTGGCGTTGGCCTTCAGTCCGCCGGATCCAATGGCGATGAGCACCAGTCCGATTGCCAGGCCGGCGTAGCCGGGGACCAGGGAAAGGGAGATGTGGCCGATCATCACGAGGATGGCCGAGTAGAAGAGGGTCCGTTCGGAACCGAGGATGCGGTCCGCTACCCAGGCGCCGACGATCGAGGAGAGGTAGACGCCGCCGCCGTAGGCGCCAACGAGGCCCGCTGCCACTCCCTCGGCCATGCCCAGACCGCCGTCGGTGACGGAGTAGTACATGTAGTAGAGCAGGATGCCCTGCATGCCGTAGAAGGAGAAGCGTTCCCAGAGCTCAACGCTGAAGAGATTCGCGAGCATCCGGGGATGGCCGAAAAATGCCTTCCGCGCAGCAGGCGCGGGGCTGGTAGTGGTGGGGCTTGGACTCATCGTTCAATAGTCCCAAAACGCGGCTGTGACGGATTTAACGTTTAGAGCGGAAAACGGGGTGTTTTACCGGCTTCCATGCAAGCGTATGTGCTCAGAGTCACCGTCAAAACAGGCATATTGTCCACATGCTGGACAAAAAGACTTCCGATTAAGGCTGCGCCTGTTATTGAGGGCCCAGCTGGGCGGCCACCGCCAGGAGGTCTGCCTCGGCTCCCGGGCGTCCGATCAGCTGGATGCCCATGGACAGCCCGCCGCCGGTCACATAGGTCGGGATGGTGACGGCAGGCAGTCCGCACACGTTGACCATGGAGGTGAAGGGGGAGTAGCGGCACTGCAGTGCATAGTCTTCGGCAGCATCTCCGGTCCAGTACCAGCCGATTGGCCGCGGAGTCATCGCCACCGTGGGGGTAAGGATCATGTCCCAGCCGGCGTACTGCGAAATGGTCTCCTCTTCGAACGTCCGCAGGACCTCGACGGCGCCGGCCAGATCTGCCGCGGAGCGCTGCAGTGCGCGCCGGCGCATGGCGGCCGTCAGAGGGGTCAGCTTCTCCTCTCCCTCCGCCGGCAGCGGAATGTTGGCCAGCGGGGCAGTCCACACCAGTTCGAAGGCATCGGGGTACCGCTCGTCGTAATGCACGTCGGCTTCGGCGATCTCGTGTCCTGCTCCGGTCAGGGCCAGTATTCCGGCTTCCAGGCCCAGCCTGGCCTCTGGATCCAGTGCAATGTCCAAGCGGGATTCAAACGGGGAACGTGTGCTCACGCCGATGCGGAACTTTCCCTCCGCCCGCAGCGCCGCCGCCAGGAATGAACCGGACACCGGCGCTGCACTGGTGGCGTGATAATTCGGCTGGGCGACCATCGCGTCCAGCAGGAGTGCCGCATCCGCGGCCGTGTGTGCCAGCGGTCCGGCCACCACGAACTGGCCCAGATCCCGCTGGCCTCCGCCGGAGGGGACCCTGCCGCGGTTCGGCTTGAGTCCGATAAGACCGGTAGCCGCAGCGGGGATGCGCACCGAGCCGCCGCCGTCGGTTCCGGGGGCGAACGGCAGCATTCCGGCCGCAACCGCGGCGGCGCTGCCCCCGGAGGAGCCGCCCGGACTCAGTGCGGGGTCGAGCGGATTCCGGGCCGGCGGTGCCACAAGGTTCTCGCTGTAGCTGCTGAGTCCGAACTCCGGCACCTGAGTCTTGCCCAGGCTGATCGCGCCTGCCGCCCGCAGCACCGCCGGCAGGGGGCCGTCCGTTCCGGCTGGAACCAAAGGAACAGCGGCACTGCCCATCGTCGTCGGGACCCCCGCGACGTCGGTGAGGTCCTTGTGGGCCAGCGGCATGCCGTGCAGGATTCCCAGCGGGCGACCCGCGGCCAGTGCGTCATCGGCCCGGCGGGCCTCGGCCAGCGCCGTGTCGGCCGTGACAGTAATAAAGGAGCCGAGCTTCGGGTTCAGCTTTTCGATGCGCTCCAGGAAGTGCTCCGTGGCCTCCCGGGCTGATAGCTCGCCGCGGGCCAGGGCATCGCGCAGCGCCAGGGCACTTAGCGACCCGATGCCCTCTCCGGAGGGCATCCGCGCCCCTGGCTGGGCGGCTGGACCTTTGGGCATTGTTACCTCCGGTGCGCGGGGAGCTTTGTTCTCTGGCGGTGCATCCCACTATAGGCTGGGATAAATGGCAGGGACGCCTAAGCAGCGGGTTGGTTCCGTGCCTTGTCAGACCCGGCAACAGAGACTGCAAGGAAGTGTGAGCTAGATGGAAAACGTATCTGTGGACGCTATCGGCGAAGGTGCCCGGATCCTGGATGTCCGGGAAGACTACGAGTGGGAAGCCGGGCACATTCCCAACGCCGTGCACATTCCCCTGGATCAGCTCCCCGACCGCCTCGATGATCTGGATCCGGACCAGGACCTAGCCGTTATCTGCCGTTCCGGCGGGCGCAGTGCACGGGCAACGCAGTGGCTTGAATCCCACGGCTACTCCGCGGTCAACGTGACCGGAGGCATGGGCGCGTGGCTGGAAGCCGGCAAGGACATGGTTTCCGAAAATGGAAAAGAACCGACCGTCGTATGAGTCCTGAGGGCACCCCCGGGCAGCCCAAGCTCCCGGGAACCATGGTTTACACATACCTCGGCCCGGAGGGAACCTTCACCGAGGCGGCGCTGCTGCAGGTGCCAGGTGCCGCCGAAGCCGTACGGATTCCCTCCACGAGCGTCACCTCCGCGCTGGAGATGGTCCGTTCCGGGCACGCAAACGCCGCGGTCGTGCCGATTGAGAACTCGGTGGAAGGCGGCGTCAGCGCTACCCTCGATGCGATCTCCGTCGGCCAGCCGCTGCGTATCCTGCGCGAAATCCTGGTGCCCATCACCTTTGTGCTGGCAGTGCGCCCCGGCATCGAGCTGGAGGACATCCGAAAAGTTTCAACGCACAGCCATGCCTGGGCGCAGTGC
Organism: Arthrobacter sp. 3Tela_A; assembly: GCF_049311025.1. Lineage (NCBI taxonomy): Bacteria > Bacillati > Actinomycetota > Actinomycetes > Micrococcales > Micrococcaceae > Arthrobacter > Arthrobacter sp. 3Tela_A. Next base: position 4,424 of record NZ_JAXIOM010000031.1, on the reverse strand, counting down.
CGTAACTGGGCCGAGATCAATATTCCCAAGGCGGAATATCTCCCCGCTTCGTCCACTGCGGCTGCCGCCGTGGGGCTCCAGGACGAGGCTCCGGGGTTCGACGCCGCCATCTGCGCGCCGCTGGTTGCCTCCCGGCTGGGCCTGAACGTCATCGCCCGGGATATCGGGGATATTTCCGACGCCGTCACCCGGTTCATCCTCATCAGCCTCCCCGGGCTGCTGCCGGAACCCACCGGCGCGGACAAGACCACCGTGGTAATCCCGCTGCCCGAGGACCGCCCGGGCGCCCTGATGGAAATCCTGGACCAGTTCTCCACCCGCGGCGTGAACCTCAGCCGGATTGAATCCCGCCCCACGGGCGCCTTCCTGGGGGACTACTTCTTCAGCATCGACGCAGACGGACACATCTCCGACGCCCGGGTAGCGGATGCGCTCAAGGGGCTGCACCGGGTCTCTCCGGAGCTGAGGTTCCTGGGCTCCTATCCCCGGGCGGACCAGCGCCGCGCCCAAGTTCTGCCGCACACCTCCGACTCCGCCTTTGAGGCAGCGGACCAGTGGCTCGAATCCCTGATTAACGGCTGAGATGCCCCGCCTGCGCCGCAGTAACTGCGAACACCCCGGATACACCCGCCTTCGGTGGGGCAAGGGGTTCAGCTACCGCGGCCTGAAGGGGGAGGTGCTGCGTGATCCGGCGGAACTGCGCCGGATCCGCGCCCTCGCCATCCCGCCGGCGTGGCAGGATGTCTGGATCAGTCCGCACGCCAACGGCCACATCCAGGCCACCGGGCAGGACGGCGCCGGCCGCCGCCAGTACATCTACCATCCGCACTGGCGGGAAATGAAGGACCGGGAGAAGTTCGACCGCGCCCTTGAATTCGCCCAGTCACTTCCTGCAGCACGCAGGATCATTACCAAATACCTCAGGTCCGAGGGCAGTGGCCCGGAACGTGCCCTCGCCGCGGCGCTGCGGATCGTCGATTCCGGCGCCCTGCGCGTGGGCGGCTCCCGGTATGCGGAGATGAACGGTTCCTACGGCACCACCACCCTGCGGGTGGAGCATGTACAACTGGAGGACAGCCGGCTGCTGCTGGACTTTCCGGGCAAAAGCGGCCAGGAATGGCATGTGGAACTCGATGACGAGGACCTGGTGGCCGCCCTCCGCCCCATGCTCGAGCGGCCCGACCCGGACACCGTGCTGGCGTACACCGGCGTCGACGGGCAGTGGCACAGCATTGATGCCTCGCAGCTGAACGGGTTCCTCCGTGAGGTAACGGGCGGCGACTTCACCGCCAAGGACTTCCGGACCTGGCAGGCCACCGTCTCAGCGGCCATGGGCTTCGCACGCGCAGCGCGGACCGCGGTCACTAAGAAGGCACAGCAGCAGGCCGTGGCCCAGACCATCCGGGAAGTCGCAGAGCGGCTGGGCAACACCCCCGCCGTAGCGCGGAAGTCCTACGTCGATCCGCGGCTCGTGGACCGTTTCCTGCACGGGGAGGTCATTCCGGTGGCGGGGTATTCAGCCTCCGAGACAGCTGTGCGGGAGCTGCTGAGCGAATAACCGCGAAAAAGCGGTCCGGTTTATGGTAAGTATGCTTATAGAACGTCGGCCAAGCTGCCGGCGGGAGCAGCCATCAATGCGAAAGGCGAACCATGAGCGAGTATCCGAACGAAGACGAGCAGCTCACCAACCCGAAGCCGAGCGGACAGGCCAGCGGTGATGACAACTACCGCGGCGACATTGGCGACCAGGGCAACGACCTCCGTTTCGCCGAAGAGCAGGAGCTCATCCGCGAGCAGGCCTCTCCGGCTTCCGTAAAGCATGAGGAGGGCGAGTACACCGACGCCGACGGACGCAAGCAGCCGCCGTCGTCCTCACACTCCGCCGCAGAAACCGAAGGCAGCTACACCGATTCGGAAGGCACGCAGGACTAGCGCGGACTAGACAGAACCAGCACGCCGGAATCCGCCGGTTCTGCCGCCTGACGCGGCGGAACCGGTTCCGGCGTCAGGTGCCCGTACCAGCAGGGAACGAGGGTCTACGCTCACCTTCACCCGCGTGGCGGCGCCGGTCAGGTCGCCGTCGAGCTGGGTGATGATCGGTTCCTCCGTGCTGACCGTGACTTTCCGGGCGCGGGTGTACTCGATCAGGGACAGTTCGCGCCGGTTTCGGGTGACCACCTTTCCCGCGACGGCCATCCATCCAAGGACTGTCCGCGGGGTCAGCACCACAATGTCCAGCATGCCGTCATCCACGGCAGCTGAGGGAATGAAGTCGATTCCGGCCGGAAGCTTGCCGGTGTTGGCGAACAGCACGCTGCGGACCTTGCGTACCTGGGCGGGGCCGTCGTCGAGCTGGATGCGCATCCGGCGGCGCGGCCCGGGCAGCAGCCGGATCCCGGCTTCGCTGTAGGCCAGCCAGCCCACCCGGCGCTTGAGGTCATCGCGGGTTGCCGCAATGACTTCTGCATCCAGGCCGATTCCGCCCATGACCAGGAAGTTGCTGGCCGAGCGGACACCCGTGTGCGAGTTCTCAAGCTCCAGCCGGCCCATGTCGATCCGGCGTTCGGTGCCGTGCAATGCCGCCTGAATGCTGCCGTCAAGGTCGTTGACGGCCACGCCGAGGTTCCGGGCCAGCAGGTTTCCGGTTCCCAGCGGCAGCAGGCCCATCGCCGCTCGCTCGTGGGCCAGGGCCCGCGCCACCTCGCGGACGGTGCCGTCCCCGCCAGCTGCAAGGACGACGTCGGCACCTGCGGCCAGCGCATCCTGCGCCTGGCGGTAGCCCGGTGAGTCAACTGTGGTCTCGAGAATCAACGGAGGTTCCCACCCCGCCATCTCGCAGGCAGCGGCCACGGCGGCCCGTGCCTCGGCGGCCTGCGCCTTGATGGGGTTGATCACCATTGCCACCCGCTGGCTCGCTGACGCAACAGGGCGGGTGATCCGTCCGGCGGCCAGCTGCCGTCGGTGCCTCCGGGACGTCACCTGCCAGGTGGCAATCGATGCGATGACGGCAGTGGCCACAAGGAGCAGGATTACGGCGATTTCGGCGGGCATGGTCGTTTCAGGATAGCCGCCGCGCAGAGTGCGGGCCGGACAGGGGGTTTTCGGTACTCTTGAGACGTGATCGATGTAAATGAGCTGCGAGAAAATCCTGAGAAGTTCCGAGCATCCCAGCGCGCACGGCTGGCCGAGCCGGAGCTGGTGGACGCGATCATTTCCGCGGATACCCGCCGCCGGGTTGCCCGGACCCGCTACGAGACCCTGCGCGCCGAGCAGAATGCCTTCGGCAAGCGCGTCGCCCAGGCCAAGGGTGAAGAGAAGCAGGCGCTGCTGGCAGAGGTGAAGGAGCTGGCCGCCGCCGTCAAGGCCGCCGGCACTGAAGCCGACGCAGTGCAGGCCGAGCAGGAGGCACTGGTCCGCCGGGTCGCCAACGTCGTCGAAGACGGTGTGCCGGCCGGCGGTGAAGATGATTTCACGGTCCTAAAAACGGTTGGAACCCCGCGCGACTTCGACGCCGAGGGTTTCACTCCGCGCGACCACCTTGAACTGGGTGAACTGCTCGGCGCGATCGACATGGAGCGCGGGGCCAAGGTATCCGGTTCCCGGTTCTACTTCCTGCGCGGTGTTGGCGCGCGTCTGGAACTGGGCCTGCTCCAGATGGCCATGGACCAGGCGGTGAAGGCCGGCTTCGTCCCGATGATTACCCCTACGCTGGTTCGTCCTGAGACCATGCAGGGCACGGGATTTGATGTTGCGCACGACGCCGAGATCTACCGTCTGGCCGAAGACGACCTGTACCTGGTGGGCACCTCGGAGGTCCCGCTGGCCGGCTACCACGCGGACGAGATCATGGACCTGAGCAATGGCCCGGTCCGCTACGCCGGCTGGTCTTCCTGCTACCGCCGCGAAGCCGGATCCCACGGCAAGGACACCCGCGGAATCATCCGCGTGCACCAGTTCAACAAGGTGGAAATGTTCACCTACACCTCGGTTGAGGAAGCCGCCGCCGAGCACCAGCGGCTGCTCGCCTGGGAAGAGGAAATGCTTGCCAAGGTGGAGCTTCCCTACCGCGTCATTGAAACTGCCGCCGGAGACCTGGGCATGTCCGCCGCCCGCAAGTACGACTGCGAAGCCTGGGTGCCTACGCAGGGCGCCTACCGCGAGCTGACGTCCACCTCGAACTGCACCACGTTCCAGGCCCGCCGCCTGAACATCCGCGAACGCCAGGACGGCAAGACCCGCGCCGTTGCCACGCTGAACGGCACCCTGGCCACCACGCGCTGGATCGTCGCCATCCTGGAGCACCACCAGAACCCGGACGGCTCGGTCAACGTTCCCAAGGCACTGCAGCCCTACATGGGCGGCCTGGAAGTACTGCCCGTCCAGTAGCCGGCACCCGGGGCGGCGCCCCCCCCCCCGCCGGGGGG
>NZ_JAXIOM010000030.1:0-43615 GCF_049311025.1 Arthrobacter sp. 3Tela_A | reverse complement strand
GTCTGTGGTGTAAACGCCCCCGGCCCAGCGCTGGGACGTGCACTTTCTGCTATCTCGTTCGGGTGGGCGGGCTAGAACAGGCCCGACGGCGTTCCGTCAGCGGCGACTCCCATGCGGAGCGCAGCGGGGTGCTTCGGCAGTCCGGGCATCGTCATGACCGCACCGGTCAGCGCCACGATGAAGCCGGCACCTGTCTTGGGCACGAGGTCCCGCACATGGACGGTGAACCCTTCCGGTGCCCCCAGTTTCGCGGCGTCGTCGGAAAAGGAGTACTGGGTCTTGGCCATACAGACAGGGAAGTTCTCCCACCCGTTTGCCTTGATTTCCTCCAGCCTGCGCAGCGCGGGCACTGAGAACTCGACGTCGTCGGCTCCGTAGATCTCGCGGACCACGGTACGGATCTTGTCCTCCACACTCATTTGCAGCGGGTACAGCGGCCGGACGTCCACGGGCTTCTTCAACGCCGAGAGCACCTTGGCTGCCAGGTCATCGCCGCCGGGGCCTCCGCCGCCCTGTGCCCAGACGTCCGCTACAGCGGCCTCCACTCCTTCGCGGGCACACCACTGCAGCAGCCAGTCGATTTCCTCTGCCGTGTCCGTGGTGAAGCGGTTGATCGCGACGACGGGTGAGAGGCCGAACTTGCCCAGGTTCCGCACGTGCCGTTGAAGGTTCGCAGTGCCGGCTTCCAGCCCGGTCAGGTTTGGTTCATCCAGCCGCTCCCGGGGCACCCCGCCGTGCATTTTCAGCGCACGGACGGTTGCGACCACCACGACGGCGTCCGGGGCCACATCTGCCACCCGCGACTTGATGTCCAGGTACTTCTCCGCGCCGAGGTCGGCGCCGAATCCAGCCTCGGTAACAACGACGTCGGCCAGGTTCCGTCCCAGCGTTGTTGCTATTACCGAGTTGCAGCCGTGCGCGATGTTCGCGAAGGGTCCCCCATGGACCAGCGCCGGCGTACCGGCGATGGTCTGCACCAAATTCGGTTTGAGGGCGTCCTTCAGCAGCAGCGCCAGGGCGCCCTGCACCTTGAGGTCGGCCACCGTGACCGGCTGCCGGTCCCAGGTGTAACCAACGGTGATCCGGGCCAGCCGGGCGGTGAGATCCTCAATGTCCGTGGCCAGACACAAGATTGCCATGATCTCCGAGGCGACGGTGATGTCGAATCCGTCTTCACGCACCGTGCCCTGCCCCGGACCGCCCAGGCCCACCACAATGTGGCGCAGCGAGCGGTCGTTCATGTCCATGACCCGGCGGAAGGTGATGCGCCGCGGGTCGATTCCCAGCTCGTTGCCCTGGAAGATGTGGTTGTCCACCAGCGCGGCAAGGGCGTTGTTGGCGCTGGTGATCGCATGGAAGTCACCGGTGAAGTGGAGGTTGATCTCCTCCATGGGGATCACCTGCGAGTAGCCGCCTCCGGTGGCGCCGCCCTTCATCCCAAGCACCGGTCCCAGCGACGGCTCCCGGAGCGCAATAACAGTTTTCTGCCCGGAGCGCGCCAGTGCGTCCCCAAGACCTACCGTCACCGTGGATTTACCCTCGCCCGCGGGTGTGGGGCTCATGGCGGTAACCAGCACCACCTTGCCCGGTTCCGTCCGCTTGGGCACCAGGGCCGGGTTTACCTTCGCCTTGTGGCGTCCGTACAGTTCAAGCGCGTCCTCAGGGATGCCTGCGGAACGGGCGATGTCGGTGATGGGCTGCAGCGTCGCAGCCCGGGAAATATCAAGGTCGTTGGCCATAGCTCAACGCTTGCACCAGCCCCGGCGCCCGTCAATCCGGCACACTGGCGGCACTGATCCCGGCAGGGTTTAGTTGCCCACGGCGTGCGCTGCGGTCTGCTCGGCCGCGTGCAGGTAGGACTGCATAGTGTGGCTGGCGGTGCGCCGCCAGCCAAAGGACCTGGCATGTGCCGCGGCCCCGCGGCCGAGTTCCCCGCGCCAGGAGCGATGGTCATAAAGCGTCTCGAGTTCCGCTGCCCACCGGGACGGATCGTGTCCCTGGACCAGGACGCCGGTCTGCCCGGAGCTGACTGCCTTCGGCAGCCCGCCGACGTCCGCAGCAAGGACCGGAGTGCCGCACGCCTGGGCCTCCAGCGCCACCAGGCCAAAGGACTCGGAGAAGGACGGAACGGCAACGACGTCGGCAGACCGGAACCATCCGGCCAGCCCCTTCGCCGCCACCGGCGGGTGCAGCTGGACGGTTCCCTGCAGCCCCAGGGCGCAGATGGCAGCCTCCAGATCCAGGACTTCTGATCCGCTGGGGGCCCCGAGGATGCTCACGCGCAGCGGAATGTCCGGGCGGGACTCCCGCAGCCGGGCAGCGGCTTCGACCAGGACCTGGGGGCCCTTCATCCGCTGGATGCGCCCGGCAAAGACCACGTGGAACTCTCCGCGGCGGATAATGTGCCGGGCACGGGCCTCAAGCCGGCCGGCGGGGGAAAACACGTCCAGGTCCACCCCCGGGGCGACCACGTCAATGACCTGTGGGTCCGCCCCGTACCAGGCGGCCAGTTCCTCGGCCTCAGTGGTGGTATTGGCAATCAGCCGGGCAGCGGAGTCCACGATGTCCTGCTCGCCCTGGATCCGGACCTGGGGTTCGGGCATTTCCCCGGGCTGGAGCCGGAGGTTCTTCACGCGGGCCATGGTGTGCATGGTGTGGACCAGCGGAACATCCCAGTGCCTCGCGAGGCTGATGCCTGCGACGCCGGAAACCCAGTAGTGCGAATGCAGCACGTCATAGCGCGGACCGCGGAGCACGGAACGGGCCACGCCTTCGGCAAGTTCGCCCGCGAGCCTGGGGAGCATTTCCTTGGGTACCTTGCGGCGGGGTCCGGCAGTGACATGGTGCACCGTCACCCCTGGCGCCAGTTCGACGGCGGAGGGCTGGTCCGGCGCACAGGCGCGCGTGAAGATATCCACTTCCACGCCCATTTTCGCCATCTCGACGGCCACGGAACGAACGTAGACGTTCATCCCGCCCGCATCGCCGGAACCAGGCTGTTCGAGCGGCGAGGTATGCAGCGAGAGCATGGCCACCCGGTTGACCTGGGGCACAGCACTCCCTTCGTCGCTGGCCTGTGTTCCCTACCTATCGACCATACAACGCGAACAGGTCCCGCTTTGTTTCCTTACACCCGGGCTGGGGTGTGCAGTCTCTCACCGCCCGGAGGCGGAGGACGGGGAGCTGATCCGGAGCAGGCGCAGCTGGCGCTCCTCCTGCTCATCCACCAAGCGGCCGCTGGCGGTCACACGGACTGCCGCCGCCCGCCTCAGCAGGCGGAGCAGGCCCAGCACATACTGGACCCGGGAAAGTGCGGGACGGCGATCCGGCCCGGCGGGCCGGGAAGGGTCCTGGTTGGGGACCGGACGGCCGGCGGCAGGCGGGGCCTGCTGCTGAGCAAGACCGGCTGCGGGCAACTTGTAAAAGGGCATGACAATTCTCCAGAAAATGGGTGCACAAAAGCACAGCAATAAGCGAAAGTGGGAGTTGCCTATAAAAAGGCAATAAAAACGGAAGAGACGCCCGGACAATTACAGCCGCTGATTTATGCCTGCGAAGAAGATCCGCAGAGAGGCATTTGGAATTGCCGGGGTGTGCCGGAGACCCGGGAATGATCAGCGCAGCACACACCGGGAGCAAGGCCATCTGCCGGGCCGGACTCAGCGCAGCCGGCTCCGTTGGAGGGGCAACGTTGGACGGCGGCTGAGTTGGACTGCAGCTGAGTTCAGCTGCCGTTCACCGGGTGATCAAACGAGCCTGCTGAACGGCGGCGCAGATGCAGCCTAGGGCTGGGAGCAGCCTGTGCCCGGGCGGCGCCAAAAGGAGATGGCTGCGGGGACCAGGGTCCGCCGGAACATATCCGTGTAATCAAACACCACACTCCACCTCCTGTTTCGCGTTGTCCTCGAGGACTCGGCCGGGCCGTATCCTCACGGGCTGAGAGCGCCGCATTCTTTGCGGGCTCAAAAAATATAACCCGCCGGACACTCCGCTGCCAAGCCCTTTCTAAAAGAAACTTTAAAAGTTTCTACAAATTCCATTTCAGGATTGCCGGGGTGTGCTTGTCCCACCCGAGAACACAGACCGCGGCCGTGCCCAGTACCAGGTGCCTGCCGGCGTCGGGCGCCATTCCGAGCCACCTGGCCGCGAGAATACGAAGGAAATGGCCGTGTGCCACCAGCATCGCGCGCTCGATCGGAGCTGCTTCGGGGTTCCGGTCCATCGCTGTCCCGCAGCCTGCCTGAACTGTGGAAATGATCCGGTCCGCCCGGGCAGCAACCTCGGCGAGGGTTTCACCGCCCGGAACGCCGTCGTTCCAGATGATGTAGCCCGGATTCTCCTCACGGACTACCGTGTTCCGGCGGCCCTCGTTCTCGCCGTAATCCCATTCATGCGCGTGCGGAAGCACTTCGGGGCTGGGGTACCCCAGCAGCTCTGCGGTGCGCCGGGCGCGGATGAGCGGGGAACTGAATACACGGTCGAAGTCGAAGCCGGCGATCTTCTCCCGGGCCGCCACGGCCTGGGCTTCGCCCTCTTCAGTCAACGGGATGTCGGTGAGCCCGGTGTAGTTGCCCTGTCTGGACCACTCCGTTTCTCCGTGGCGGACCAGCCAAAGGGTGGGCAGCCTGGTCCCTGCGGGGGTCAAATCAGGAACTGCCGGTCCTAGGTTGCCTGCGGTCATGGGGTCCCTTTCTGATGCGGTTCGGGCGGCGCTGGAAGCCCCTTAGGGCCGGCCGGTCTAGTCGGTTTCCCGGCTCTCAGGCTGCTGCTGCCACCATTCCCGCAGCTTGGCTTCGGCCTCCCCTGGTGTACCCGGGCCGTTTTCCATGCGTTCTTCGAGCAGGAACCGGTAGGCACGGCCCACCACCGGGCCGGGACGGATGCCCAGCAGTTCCATGATCTGGCTGCCGTCCAGGTCCGGGCGGATGGAGGCCAGTTCTTCCTGCTCCGCCAGTTTCTCGATCCGGGCTTCGAGGTCATCATAGGCAAAGGCCAGGCGCTCGGCCTTGCGCCGGTTGCGGGTGGTCACGTCAGAACGCGTCAGGCGGTGCAGGCGCTGCAGCAGGGGCCCGGCGTCCGTGACGTAGCGGCGCACGGCGGAGTCGCTCCAGCCGGCATCCCCGTAGCCGTAGAAGCGCATGTGCAGCTCCACGAGCCTGGACACGGCCTTGATGGTGTCATTGTCGAACCGAAGGGCCTTCATGCGCTTGGCCGTGAGTTTGGCCCCCACCACGTCATGGTGCAGGAAGCTGACCGCCCCTGTTCCTTCGAAGCGCCGGGTAGCCGGCTTGCCGACGTCGTGCATCAGCGCCGCGAAGCGGAGCACAAAGTCCGGGGACGGAACGGCCCCGTCCGGGCCGGTCTCCAGGTCACAGGCCTGCCGCAGCACGGTAAGGGAGTGCTGGTAGACGTCCTTGTGGCGGTGGTGCTCATCAATTTCCAGGCGAAGTGCGGCGACCTCCGGCAGCACGTAGTCCGCCAGGCCGCTCTCCACCAGCAGGTCCACGCCGTCCGCCGGTGTTTTGCCGTTAATGAGCTTCACCAGTTCGTCCCGGACCCGCTCCGCGGAAATGATCTCAATGCGCCCGGCCATGTCCTTCATTGCTGCGAAAACCTCCGGTGCCACCGTGACGCCCAGCTGGGAGGCGAAACGGGCCGCACGCATCATGCGCAGCGGGTCATCGGAGAAAGAGGACGACGGCGCTCCGGGGGTCCGCACGATTCCCTCGTGGAGGTCCCGCACGCCGCCGTAGGGATCCACCAGCTCCATCTGCGGCAGCCGCAGCGCCATGGCATTCATGGTGAAGTCCCGGCGGTACAGGTCGTCCTCGAGACGTTCCCCGAACGCTACGACCGGCTTGCGCGACTCCGGGTCGTAGGCCTCGGAACGGTACGTGGTGATTTCGATCTGGAACCCGTCCTTGCGCATTCCGATCGTGCCGAACTCGCGGCCCATTTCCCAGTACGTGTCACACCAGCGCCGGGTCACCGCGATGATGTCGTCAGGACGGGCGTTGGTGGTGAAATCCAGGTCCGGGGAGACCCTGCCCAGGAACAGGTCGCGTACCGGCCCGCCCACCAGGGAAAGTTCAAACCCGGCGGCCTGGAAGAGCTCCCCGAGCTGCTCGATCACGCCGGGGAGCTCGGTGATGGGAAAGGAACTGTCGGAAAGGTGCGCCATAGTGCTTTAAGCGTGCCAGATAATCCAGCCCCCGCGGACAATGCGTCCGCTCCGCGGGCCGGACACGCCGGGGTTGCCGCGGCGCCAAGGGGTACAGCAATGAACGGTCATCATCGGCAGGCAAAGATAGTTACAGTGGGGGTATGGCCCATCCCGTCCCGAGTGCGCCCAAGCGGACCCCATTGACAGCGTCAATGGGGAGCTCAATTGCGCATCCGGCACATGCGGCCCTGCCCACGGTGGAAGAAGTGTCAGCCGGCGGAATTGTGGTCAACTGCACGGACCCCGAACTGCCCGTAGCGATCATCGCCCGGCTGAACCGCGGCGGCCGGCTCGAATGGTGCCTGCCCAAGGGCCACCCCGAAGACGCCGAAAACAACGAACAGGCAGCCGTCCGGGAGATCGCCGAGGAAACCGGGATCGACGGACGGATCCTCACTCCGCTGGGCAGCATTGACTACTGGTTCACGGTCAGCGGCCACCGGGTGCACAAGACAGTCCACCACTACCTGCTCGAAGCCGTGGGCGGGGAACTGACCATCGAAAACGACCCGGACCACGAAGCTGTCGACGTCGCCTGGGTTCCGCTGGCGGTACTGGGCAGGCGCCTTTCCTTCCCCAATGAGCGCCGTATCGCTGACCTGGCCCGGGAAGTCCTCCCCAAATACCGCTGACGCCGCGCGGTCCCCGCACCCCGGTTTTCAGGAAAAGCGCCATCCGGGTGAGAGCATAAGGACATAATGGCCGTACAGAATCCTGCTCCCAGTACCGCCCGCTCAAGTGCCGTTATGGCCGCGGGAACCATGGTCTCCCGTGTACTCGGGCTGGTCCGCACTTCGCTGCTCGCAGTCGCGATTGGCGGTGCCGGCGGCGTTACCGACCTTTTCTCCATCGCCAACGTCCTGCCGAACTTCATCTACCTCCTGGTAGCGGGCGGCGTTTTCAACGCCGTCCTGGTTCCGCAGATCATCAAGGCGAGCAAGCGCGAGGACCGGGGCGCCGAATACGTCTCACGGATCATGACGCTCAGCCTGCTGTTCCTGGGGGCGGTGGCCCTGGTCGTTACGCTCGCAGCGCCCTTGATACTTTCGGTCGTCATTGAGCTCACAGGTGACCAGCTGGCTCTCGCCACGGTGTTCGCGTACTGGTTGTTCCCTCAGATTCTCTTCTACGGTGCCTACGCCGTGATCGGCCAGGTCCTGAACGCCAACGGCCGGTTCGGGGCATATATGTGGGCACCGGTGGTCAATAATGTGGTTGCTATCACCGGACTGATTCTCTTCATCAACGTGATCGGCCGGCAGACCACCGAACAGTTCACACCGGAGAACTGGACGTCTTCAGCGACCCTGATCCTGGCCGGAAGCACCACCCTCGGCGTGGCCCTTCAGGCACTGGTCCTGCTGATTCCCCTGAAGAAGCTGGGACTGGGCCTGCGGCCAATTTTCGGAATCCGCGGAGTCGGACTCGGCGAGACCGCCCGGGTGGCCAAATGGACCATCATCACCATGCTGGTGGGCAACGGCGCCTACCTCGTCTATACGAACGTGGCGTCCATCGCCTCGGAAGCCAGGAAGTCCTTCCTGGCCATGGACCCTCCGCGGCTGATCGCCGGCCAGTTCAATCTGGAAACCGGGGCGATGCTGTACATCATTCCGCACTCCGTCATTACACTCTCCCTGGCCACAGTCCTGTTCAACCGCATGTCCCACGCCTTTGTGGAAAAGGACCTCGACGGCGTGCGGGAAACCATCTCACGCGGGCTCCGTGTCATTGGTGTAGCCACCGTCTTCTGCTCAGCGGTAATGGTTGTCCTGGCCGGCCCCATCGGCATGTGGTTCGGCGGCGGATCCAACGCCACAGCAGCGATCCAGGGACAGGTCCTGGTTCTGCTGGCCGTGAGCGCGCCCTTCCTCAGCGCTACGTTCCTGATGAACCGGGCGTTCTATGCCAGTGAAGACGCCAAGACCCCCATGATCATGCAGATCATCCTCGCTGCCCTTGGTATCGGCCTTGCCATGGCTGCCGCCGCCCTGCCGGCCGACAGGATCATCTTCGGCCTGGCCGTCGCCTACTCAGTAGGCAACATTGCCGCCGTCGTGCTCAGCCACATATTCCTGACCCGGAAGCTGGGCGATTACGGAGCGGGACGGATCTTCGACGTTCACGTCCGGCTCACCGTGGCGGCGCTGGGCTCGGCGGTCGTCGGGGCAGCTGCCCTGGCCCTGCTGGGCGGTTACAGTGCAGACGGCTTTGCGTGGCGCTCCCTCATCAGCGCCACCATCGTCCTGATTATCTGCGGTGGACTGATGGCTGCCGCGTATCTCGGGATGCTGCGGCTGCTGAAAGTCCGGGAACTGGATGATCTGCTGAAACCGGCTCTGGCGAAGATCCGGCGCCGGGGCTAAGACGACCAACTCAGGTTTTGACCGCCGCCGCGGGTAGCATGGGTACAAAGTGGGCAGTACCGGGCGGGTTTTGGCCCCTTGGTACTGCACGAACCGCACCGGCCGCCCTACCGGCGCCGGTGGCAACATCCAGCTTGCAGTCATAGCCGTTTCCACGGGAGGAACACGTGCCACAGCCGGTAAATGCTGGTTCAGTGCTGGGCGGCCGATACAAGGTCACCGCCCAGGTTCTGGCCTCAGCAGAGAATGACCTCGTCCTCGACGGCGTGGACCAGGTACTCAACCGTGCCGTTAGCATCCTCGTCGCAGCGCCCCAGAACGCCAGCCAGGTCAGCGCCAGCGCGCGGGAGATCGCCATTGGTGAACGCCATTCCGCCGTGCAGATCCTGGATCTGGGCGTCAGCGACGGCTGCACCTATCTGGTCACCTCCAACGCCAATGCCGCCGACCTTCTTGACCTGGTCATAGAGCGCGACGCCCCCTACGTGGAGCCGTTTTTCACGGACACGCTCGGATCCGAGATCTTTGGCATGCCCCGGTCCCGCGAGCCGGAGAACGTCGAAGAAGACCGTTACGTCGAGGAATACGAACCCCGGGACCGCAAACCTCTGCTCTCCAACCTGCCCAAGCCCCACCTTCCGCGGTTTGGCCGCGGCGCCGGCGCTGCGGCGGGCACGGCAGCGGGTGCAGCGTCCGCGGCTGAAGCCGAGCGGGACCTGGAATTCGGCGGAGCGCAGGAAGCACCGGCAGAGGCGGTTACTGGTGCCGGCGTCGTACCTCCCCCTCCCAGCCAAAGCCCCCGGCCCGCCGGCTATTCGGCACCCACCCGGGACACTCCCATCCAGTCCCCCAAGGTGAGCCGCTGGGAAGACGAAGATGATTTCCCCGCCGAAGGCTACGCGGCCGCCGGCCCCGGTCCCGGAGACCGCAAGGCATCGAACTTCCCGCGTACCGCCCTGGGCGCGGACTACGAAACCGAAGAAGAATACGACAGCGGTGACGACGATCAGCCCAGCCGTGGAAGCGACCGCAAGTTCGGCCGTGTGCTGGTGGGGGCAATCCTCAGCGTCGTCCTGCTGGTTGCCGTGGTTCTCGCGTTCACCAACTTGGGCCGAAACGTGGACATGTTTGCCGGCGATGAGGCCACCAGCCCGGTAGCCGAGTCCCCAGCGGTTTCCGAGGACCCGGCCGAGGAGGCAGGGGCCTCCCTGCCGGTACCTGCCACAGCGGGCATTACCCGCCTGGTGCCGGGCAACCAGGAACTCGACTCAGTGAACGACGCCGCCCTGCCGCAGATCATCGACGGAAACGACGCCAGCTACTGGTCCAGCTACGTCTACGCCTCCGACACCTTCGGCGGTCTGGCTCCGAGCCTGGCTCTCGTCGTTGAACTGGAAGAAGAATCCGCGATCAGCAAGGTGGACATCACCCAGCTCAACGGAAGCGGCGGCAACTTCTCCGTGATGCTCAACGATTCCCCGTCACTGGACGGGGCAACCACCGTTGCGCAGAGCGGCTTCACCGGACCCACCACCTCGATCAATGTGCCCAACGGCGCAGACGGGGAACCTGCGTCTGCCAGCTACGTGATCATCAACTTCACGCAGCTTCCGCGCCTCAGCGGAGTGCAGGCCGAATACCCCTGGGGACTGCGCATCGCCGAAATCAGTGTCTCCTAACAGCCCATTTGGGCTGCAGGAAACCGGGCCGGCGGCCCATCATGTGACGCGGATGCCATTCGGAATAAGCTGTTCCGTGTCAGTGTTGTGAGGTGTAGTTAGCGGTTCGAAGTGTTCCGCTGAAGCGAAGCACTTGTTCTCCCCGGAACTTCAAGGAAACCCAAGGAAACCCCAGGAAAGAGGTTCACAGCACGTGAGCACAGACATTCGTCCCGATGCCGCAGGCTCCGGCCAGGAAATCCGCGATGTGATCATCGTCGGTTCCGGCCCCTCCGGCTACACGTCAGCCATCTACACGGCCCGGGCGAACCTCAAGCCGCTGCTGATCGCCAGCTCGGTCACCGCCGGCGGCGAACTGATGAACACCACTGACGTAGAGAACTTCCCGGGCTTCCCCGAAGGCATCATGGGCCCGGACCTGATGGCAGGCCTGGAGAAGCAGGCCGAACGCTTCGGGACCGAGATCCTCTTCGAGGACGTCACCTCCGTGGACCTGGGCGGTGAGATCAAGAAGGTCACCATCGGCACCGGGGAAACCTTCCTGGCCCGCTCCGTGATCATCTCTACCGGCTCCGCCTACCGCGAGCTGGGACTCGAGGACGAGAAGCGGCTCTCCGGCCGCGGCGTCAGCTGGTGCGCCACCTGCGACGGCTTCTTCTTCAAGGGCCAGGACATCGCCGTCATTGGCGGCGGCGACTCCGCGCTGGAAGAAGCCCTGTTCCTGACCAAGTTCGCGGCCTCGGTGACGATTGTGCACCGCCGCAACACCCTGCGTGCTTCCAAGATCATGCAGGACCGCGCACTGGCCAATGAGAAGATCCGCTTCGTCTGGGACTCCGAGGTTGTTGGCATCCACGGCGAGGACAAGGTCACCGGCATCCGTCTGCGCAGCACGGTCGACGGCGCCGAATCCGAGCTGGCTGTCACGGGCATTTTCGTGGCAATCGGCAACGATCCGCGCGTGGACCTGGTCCGCGACCAGCTCGAGCTCACCGAAGCCGGCACCATCGCTGTCCAGGGCCGCACCTCGAAGACCTCCCTGCCGGGCGTCTTCGCCGCCGGCGACGTCATTGACCCGACCTACCGCCAGGCCATCACCGCCGCCGGATCCGGCTGCGTAGCCGCGCTCGATGTCGAGCATTACCTGGCGGACGTTGCGTCCGCCGCGACCGCTGCCACCGTTCCCACCCCGGCGTCGGAAACCGTTTCCGAAAACGCTTCCGTCTAGAGATCCACAAGGAGCAAGAACCATGAGCAACGCCAAAGACGTAACGGATTCCTCGTTCAGCACCGACGTGCTGGCAGCGGACAAGCCCGTCATTGTGGACTTCTGGGCCGAGTGGTGCGGTCCGTGCCGCATGCTCTCCCCGATCCTGGACGACATCGCTGCCGAGTACTCGGACAAGGTGGACGTCGTAAAGGTCAACGTTGACGACAACCCCGCCATCGCTGCCAAGTACGGCATCACTTCCATTCCCGCTGTCTACGTTTTCAAGGGCGGTGAGGTTGCGGCGACGTCTATCGGCGCGAAGCCGAAGCAGGTCCTTGAGCAGGAATTCGCGGCCTACCTGAAGTAGGTCACACTATGCATCCGACGGACGAGAGTCTGCGGAGGCTGGACTCCAGCCGGCGCGTGGTGGCGCTTCGCGAAGCGCTGCTGCGTGCCGGCATTTCCATGTCCTACCTCGCCCCCGACTCGGTCAATAATCCCGCCGTTTTCGACGACCACGTCGATGCGGCGGTCCGGGCCTTTCAGCAGAGCCGCGGGCTGATTGTCGACGGCGTGGCAGGCCCCGACACCCAGCGCGCCCTCGCCGAGGCCCAGTTCCGCTTTGGCGACCGCGTGCTGGCCTACCTCGAAGGGCAGCCGGCTGTGCGCGGGGACGACGTCGCCGAACTGCAGCGCCACCTCTCCCATCTGGGTTTCTATTACGGGCACATCGACGGCGAGTTTGGTGTCCGCACGCGCTATGCCGTGGCTGAACTGCAGGAGAACCTGGGCATCCCGGGCACGGGCGTGTGTGACGGAGACACGATGACTGCCATGTCACGCGTCAACCGGGCGATTTCGCCGAGCCAGGCCTACGCGCTGCGCGACTACGAGCGGCTGGACCGTTCAACAGCCGCGCTGCGCGGCCGCACGATCACCCTCAACACCGGGCGTTCCGAGACCCCGTCTGAGCACGCTGCCGAGCGGCTCACGGGTGCGCCCCTGACGGAACGGCTTGTAGCCTCCGACGTCCGTGCGCGGGTGGAGCGGATCCTGCGCGAGTTCGGTGCTGAGGTAGTGGAGTACGACGCCGCTGCCGCCAATGATCCCGCTCCGGGACGGGCGCCGAGCCTTAACGTAAATATCCACTGCGACTGGCTGGACCAGCCGGCAGCCTCGGGCATCGCCGCCTACTACTGGGGCCTTCCGGTCACCGGCGAACCGCGGTCCCCTATCGGCCAGCGTGCAGCCATCCTGATGATCAAGGAACTTGCTGCCCGCACCGATATGGCCAGCTTGGGAACCCACGCCCGCACCTGGGACACCCTGAAGCTGCCGGGCATCCCTTCTGTTGGCATTGATCTCGGTTACCTGAGCAACTTCCACGACGCCCACAGGCTCGCTGATCCGGTGTTCCGGCAGACCGTTGCCGACTCGATCGTCATCGCCATCCAGCGGCTGTACCTGCTGGAGGAGGAAGACCAGCCCACGGGCACTCTTGCCCTCGACGATGTCAGCCGGTTCAACCCGATGGAAGACCGGCAGCGGGTCTCCGGGCTGTAGCAGACCCGGCTTTTATTCTTTGCCGAAACCCTTTCCATGCCGGAAACTATCTCGTATTGTTTCCGGCATGGAAACTACCGGACCCGCCCCTGACCGGACTCAGGCTGCAGCCGAACTTGCCGCCGCCAGGCATGCAGAGGACACTATCCGCAGTCTCCCCTGGCCCTGGTGGCTGTACACCGGCAACGGAATCCTTCTGGGTGCGGCAGCCCTGGCGCCGCTGCTGGGCTCGCCCCTGGGTTCCGGCCTCCTTATAGTCCTGATGCTGGCGCTCTGCGTTTTCAACTACTGGGCCGGGTCCCGCATGGGAGCACCGTATGCCGTTCCGCGGAACCGGGCTTTCCTGGCTGCCGTCTCAGTTTCCGGATTGTTCCTGACTGGCTCAATTGCCACCGCGGGGGTTGGCCAGACCGGTCTCGTTTGGATCTGCGCCGGCGGAACCGTGGTTAGCTACGCCGTCGGGTCCCTAATTCATTACCGGGGAACCCGTCAGTGAAGGCGAAGCTCGATCCCGTTATCCACCCCACAGCACGGCTGCAGCTCTGTTCCATGCTGGCTGCGGGAACATCGGTGGAAACATCCGTCCTTCGCCAGGCCCTGGGCCTCTCCCCTTCTGCGTTCAGCAAGCAGGTTTCTGCACTGACAGATGCGGGCTATGTCAGTCAGGAGCGCGGAACGCTGGATTCAAGGAAAACCTGGCTCAGTCTCACCAGCGCCGGTGCCAAGGCATACCGGAGCCATGTCGATGCACTGGAGGAAATCGTGTCCGGGAGATTCATTCCCGGCGCTTAGCAGAAACACCTAAGCCGGGTGGTGAGCTGGCCGATGGTGATGGCAGGCGCGCTCCCGTCAGCCCGTGGTGATGCCAGGGCTACTCGGCGCCCAGGCTGACGTCGCTTCAAGTCCTTGCACGCTCCAGTCTGCGGAGTTCACGACCTGCCCGCCTTCATCCGTGATCAGGATCAACGTTCTGCCTCCGCGCATTGTCGCCGTACTGCCGACGCGGAGGTCCCAGGGACGTCGCTCCAGAAGCTCCCCGTCGTTACTGAACCGGAACAGGGAGTTCTTCCCATCGGAGGGCTCGTGGACCGCGACCCAGGTGTTCGTCACCGGGTCGTGGAGGATGTGGCTGAAGTGTTCAGCTATCCTCGCTCGTTCTTGCCCGTCGGAGTCGAGAATGCGTAAGGGTCCGCCTATCTCGTTGATCGCCAGGTTCTCCCCGTCGCTGGCCGCGCTCCAAACCATATTCAGTCCGGTCGAAATTCGGGACCCCAGCGGATCCAGCGAACGATCCAGCAGACGGCACCAACCGCCACCTACTGCAAGCGAGAGCTCGGGGCGCAGTGCGATCAGTCTCAACGCCCCGCGCAGGGTACGCACTTCCTCCCCGGTCGTTGCCTCCAGCACGCGGGTGGCCCTGCGGAGGTGAGTGATGACTACACGACCTCCAGTGAGGGCAGTCACGGCTTCTATGTTCGTGCGGCTGCGGTCCTGCCACAGCTGCTGTCCCGTCAGGTCGTACCCGCATACGCCGTGGCGCTCCCATGCGCCGGCCACCACCACGGGGTGCTCACCGGGCACCAGTGCCCCTCGCCAGCCGCCGGAGTCCCAAATCGTTTCGAACGTGGCGCAGCGCGCACCGCGCATCAGTGACCACACGTCAACGACTCCCTTGGGCCGTGCGGTGACCAGCAGGTTCTCTTCCCACGGTGGTGCGGCCACCTGGCGAAGGTCGATTATCACGGAGCACCCGCTACGACCCCATTGATGATCATGCAGAGGACTCTGCCGGTGGATCCGATAGCGGTCAAGTGCCCAGTGGTGTACGACGTTCCCCGCGTGATGATTCGTTTAGTCAGGTCCTCAAAGCCTGCATCGTGAGCCCTGCGGCGCTCTCTTTCGTCGCTGATGTCCTTCGGGATTTTCCCGCCCCCTTGCCCTGCGGGTAGACATGCCTCGGTCGGCCACAGTTCCGCCAGCAGCCAAAACAACGGAGGAGAGCGAAGCTCGCGGCCAGGAAAGTCTCTGATCTGGTCCACACCAGCACCCGATTCCGCTTCACAGACACAGAGGCGTCCAGGCCGAGGACGGTGGGCGTGGCGTTCCGTGTGCCCGTCGCGGTCGAGCTCGGTCCGCCGCAACAGTGGGCTGCCTAGCGGGCCTGGCGATGCACAGCACCGCAGACCTGCACCCGCACTGGCGGAAGTTGATGCCCGGGACGTCGCTGTCAGGCTGAAGACACACGGTCCACGCCGCATAGGCTGGGTGGAGTTGGAGGATGAAACCCTCACCGAGATTAAAGTCCTCAGCAGGTTCGATTTGGACCTCGCCGGTCAGATGACCGTCGCGTCCGACCGGAGCCGCGGGGCTGCTCACCCGATACAGCCGGCGTTGGACGGGGTCACAGGCCCCCCCCAACTGGACCATCCGGCGGTGGCAAACTTACACACCCGGCATTCCACCCCACGGGCGTCGAAAACCACCGGCCGGACATTACCCAGTGGAATCCCCTCCCCTACTTAGACCTCGGCGGCTTTCTACCTCATCCAACCGCGTAAATACTCGCCGGTGGGTCCGGTCTCATCCTAATAAGTGCGAGGTGACGCCGCCGTACCGGTTTCTCTGCCGTACTAAGTGGCCTCATCTTCCGGCTCTATTCATCCTGGATGTATGCGACATAGGCGTCTCGGCGGTTCGGAGGTCCTGCTGGACCCATCGTTACGAAAGAACTAACTCGTACGGATCCCGGCATCGCCAAGCGGTCGGTGCGTCATCATCCTCAAAGGTCAGCGAATAGGAATCTGTTTCACGTGAAACGTGAATGGAGGATGCATCACGCGCCCACGGTTCAGCGCATAACCGGATCGATACAGCCGGGCTTACGATACAAATGACGTTCCATATTCCGGCCATTGTCTTGGGGTTTTCAAGGCGAGTAGCCGTCGCGCAAGTTAGCGAGCTACCCCCCCCCGGTTCAGACGTACACCACAGCAGCCAGTGGCTAACTCTTCAGTCTGGGCATCCTGTACCTCGCCAACCACACCAACTCAGCTGGCACGTTCCACCGCGTTCTGGCAGCGGCATCACCGCCCGGAACCCAGGCCATCTGTAGCTTCAAAGGCCAGGGGACTATCCAACCATAAAGTCGACCTTCGGCCGAGTTGCTCGGATCAGTTCACCGGTAAAGGGTGTGGGCGACTGGGCAGGCCGGACGTGGATCTTCGGTGGCGACCGGCACGACGTAGGGAATCGAGGTCCAGATAGGTAGACGACAGCAGACCAGTAACGTTTCACGTGAAACCGCCTAAGGCTTTAGCCGAACTGGAAACCAATCTGTGCAACCACCTGGCCAACTCCGGTACTTGAAAATGAGCCCAAGAGGTCGTTGTAGCAGCCACGGTCCACAGAAGCCGGAGGGAAGAGATCATTCTGACTGGGCGCCCCGGCCCGGCGCCTTCCCTCGGTGGTAGTTATGGCGAGGAAACAGCCGGCCCAGCTCAGCAGGCCTTATTACCGTCGTGCTAACCAGACGTATGTTGTCATCACAAAGGGGTCGGGTGACCTCCCGCCACCGCCCGCCAGATCATCGCATCATGATTACAGCCGGGTGCGGGGCCCAAATTCTCCGAGTATGTGTAGCGCCTCGGGCACCGGCCATTACTCCGGAGCTGTGATGTTTCACGTGAAACTTCAGGGCAGGAAAGCCGCCGGTGCTCTGCAAAAAACCTATCTCCCCTCTGGAGTAACGGCAGAAGTGGATGCAGGCACGCGTTCGCAGTACGAAAGTGGGGCATGTCGAACACCAGTTAAGACGTGGCCGCCGCGCGCCGCCGTAGGGGTGAACGCTTATATGGACCTGCAAGTGCATGGAACTGCCTTTCGGCAATACAGGCTTCATCCGGAGTGTCCAGGGAAGCCTCTGTTTCGCGTGAGCCCACGCCAGCCACGCCCACGCGAGTCCCTGCCATTTCGGGCTACGGTGATTGCATCAGGCCGGGGGTCAGTTTCTTTACATCGGATTCCATCCCTCCTCAAGGTGGCCGTGGCTCTCTGGCTGGCCCGTGATCTGAGTCTGGGCCTGGGTCATCACCCTGCTTTACTACTCGGTGTCCCTACTCCAGGCCCCGTCAATCTCGGGCGTTGGAGCGAACGATTAAGGTGCATAGACTCGTCTATGTTGGCTGACCGCAGCCTCAAGGTGCAGCTGGCTGCAGGTCTAGAGTGAACACAGCGGACGCGACAACCAACCTGCGAGCTGGCACAACACCCCTTGGCTACTACATTTGCGCATTCCCAGGCCGTGTCATTTGAACACGCCGTGGCGTCGCGTGCCTACGCCTGCCTCCTCACCGATGTTGTTTCACGTGAAATAACACCAGTCCTCACGGGGGTAGGGTTCTCCACAACGGCCGGGAATCTGTATCCGGTTGTCGACCGGTGCCAGCTTCGGTGGCGTTCTCAGATGCCATCAACGTTCTACAGGTGGGGCGCGTAGCAGAAGAAAGTGAGTCCCCCAGACGCCCGCAGCTGATACCAGGACTTCGAAACCGGGATGAAAGCGAAGGCCCATTAGGGGAGCGCCGTAGAGGCGGTCTTTCTTGTTTCACGTGAAACAAGATCCGAAGTACATGAACCAAACAAACTGAGGGTGGGCCTTCGGTTCCTGACCAGCGCATAGGCTCCCAGTTGTCCGGGGGTTCCTGCACGCCTAGAACCTAGACCCCCCAATAGGGCGCGTCAGCCCGTGGTACGGTGCAGCTGCAGCTGCAGCTATAGCAGCGGCCGCGTA
This sequence comes from Arthrobacter sp. 3Tela_A, assembly GCF_049311025.1. Classification (NCBI taxonomy): domain Bacteria; kingdom Bacillati; phylum Actinomycetota; class Actinomycetes; order Micrococcales; family Micrococcaceae; genus Arthrobacter; species Arthrobacter sp. 3Tela_A. The sequence continues at coordinate 25,785 of NZ_JAXIOM010000030.1, read as the reverse complement.
ATGACCTCAGTAACAACTGAGTTGCACCCCGCGCTCTTAGCATCAGCGAGTTAAACCAGCCAGCCATACCTGCACTCCATCATCAGGTAGTCCACCTAGTTGTACGAAGCACATGGCGGGATCAACTTATACAGTCTGATAACGCGTGCATTGATGGCTTTGGTCATCCGGAACCAGGCGTCAGCACCGACATGGCGAGTGCAGAGAGTTTTATCGGATGAGTTTGAACCGCACCACAACGCCCGCCACTACCGAAAAAGGCATATTACTGACACTGAACCCGATGCGGGTCGAAACGAACTTCGACCTGTACTGTTTCGCTACAAACGCCTTCGCTACAAACGCCGCGATCTGACTGGCTTTGCTGTTCTTTTGCACACCTTTGACATCCCTACACCGGACTTCCCTGCTCGCGCACGTTTCACGTGAAACAGCTCCGTACATGCTGTATCAAACGACGGCGGGCTTTCCTGACCGCCTCACTTGACGATTGGCCCCTGGCACGGCCGCTCTACCGGAGCATCTTTTCCGTCCCGGTTGCTTCCTGAGAGCCACCATTACAACCGTCATGGAGCTGTTTCGTATCCTGAAGCAACTGAACCTTCCAGCTCAGCACCAACAGCCCGTGCAGAGCCCTTTCGTGTCGTTTCACGTGAAACACACCGTTCCGATAACGGGGCAGCGTGATCCGCGAGCGATGTGTGCCACCGTCCGAGGCAGTATGCGAAGAGCGGACGGGTTGGACGTGATGTACTCGAAGAAAACGAGTACATCCCAGAAAAAGAAAGGGCTCCTGTTTCACGTGAAACAGGAGCCCTCGCTGACTAGGACCTAGGAGGCCTGTCCGTCCACAGGGTTCAGGACCGTCATAATCCGGTTCAAGTCATCTACACTTGCGAACTCAATGCTGACCTTACCCTTGCGGGCGCCCAGAGTGATCTTGACATTGGTATCAAGACGGTCAGAAAGCGAGTTGGCCAGGTAATCGAGCCGTTCGTGGCGTGCACCAACCTTGGGCTTCGCTTCCTTTGCCGGCCGGCGAATTCCATCAGACAGTGCCACAACCTCTTCGGTGGCGCGTACTGACATTCCCTCGGCAACAATCTTCTGTGCCAGCTTCTCCATCTCAGCCGGATCGTTCAGACCGAGCAGGGCCCGCGCGTGCCCTGCAGAAAGCACACCGGCTGCCAGGCGACGCTGGACGAGAGGAGGCAGCTTCATCAACCGCAGGGTGTTGGAAATCTGCGGCCGGGAACGGCCAATCCGCTCGGCCAGTTCCTCGTGGGAGCACTCGAAGTCGTCCAGAAGCTGCTGGTAGGCAGCTGCTTCCTCAAGCGGGTTCAGCTGGCTACGGTGGAGGTTCTCGAGGAGGGCGTCGCGTAGAAGGTCAACATCCTGGGTGGACCGGATAATCGCAGGGACTACGGATAGCCCCGCTTCCCGGCTCGCCCGCCAGCGGCGCTCACCCATAACGAGCTCGTATGGATGCTCGGCATCCCCTTCAGCCGAAGGACGAACCACGATGGGTTGCAGGACACCGATCTCACGGATCGAGTGCACGAGCTCAGACATGTCATCTTCATCGAAGACACTGCGGGGCTGTTTACGGTTCGGATGGATGGAATCGATGGGCAGTTCGGCGAAACGTGCACCCGGAACTTCCATCAGCGTTTCACGTGAAACGCCATCCGCCCCGGGTTCTGACGCTACTGCCGGCTGAGCTGCCGCTTCCACTTCCTGAACATCATCTGCGGGCCCGGGCGACAGTTTGGATCCGTCTTCAGCGGCCTTGGAGGGGCTGCTGGCGGTCTTTGGGGCGGCCTTCCGGGTTCGGGGCTTGGCTACTGCTTTCTCGGCCTTCACGGCGGCCTCACGGGGAGATTCAGACTCCTCCACAGAGATTACGTCAGGCTGTGCAGTCTTGGCGGCAGGAGCCTTCTCGCCGGTCTTCATGGTGCGGGAGGAAGCGGTACGGGTTGCCGGCTTCTTCTTTGCAGGAGCCCTCAACGCATCCTTGTTGATTCCGGCTCCGCGGCGGGGACCGCTGGTGCGGCCAGGCGCTGCCTCGTCGCTTACGGACGTAAAAAACAAATCAACAGGACGGCCTGCACGCGCAGGCTGTCCGCCTTCGGTAGCTTCAACAGACTCAGCAGTACTGGGAATCAACGCACCCAGACCACGGCCCAAACCACGACGCTTTTCGGTCATGGGTAAGTCCTTCCCTTATGCACACAGCAAGCGGCATGGATTGATTGTGAGAGTATTCTACGGTTCGTCCCTGCGAACGGCCGGGATCCCGGAGGGAGTGTCTAGACGGAACGCTGTGCGATCTCTGCAGCTGCTTCCAGATAGGACAATGCACCTGTGGAGGACGGGTCATACGTCATGACCGTCTGCTGGTAGCTGGGTGCTTCCGAGATACGGACGGAACGCGGAACCACCGCGGCAAGCACCTGCTGGGGGAAATGCTCCCGGACTTCCGCGGCTACCTGCGCTGCGAGGTTGGTGCGGCCGTCGTACATGGTCAGCAGAATGGTTGAAACTACCAGATCAGCGTTGAGGTGCTTCTGGATCATCTCGATGTTCTTCAGCAGCTGGCTCAGGCCCTCCAGTGCGTAGTACTCACACTGAATCGGGATGAGTACCTCGCGTGCTGCAACAAAGGCATTCACGGTAAGCAGGCCCAGGCTGGGCGGGCAGTCGATAAAGATGTAGTCCAGGCGCTCTTCGCCCGCAGCCTTTCGCTCCGCGGCATACACGTCAATGGCCCGCCGCAGGCGCTGCTCCCTTGCAACGAGGGAGACCAGCTCGATTTCAGCGCCGGCCAGGTGAATCGTGGCGGGGGCACAGATGAGGTTCTGGATGTCCGGGCACTGCGCCACAACTTTGCCGAGCGGAAGATCATCGATCAGGACGTCATAGATACTCTCGACGTCTGCCCGGTGGTCGATCCCCAGCGCGGTGGAAGCATTGCCCTGTGGATCAATGTCGATCACCATGACGTTGAGTCCTGCCGTAGCCAGGGCCGCGGCCAGGTTCACCGTTGTGGTCGTCTTGCCGACGCCGCCCTTCTGGTTACTCACCGTCATGATCCGGGTCTCGGCCGGGCGCGGCAGTACGCGGCCGCGCAGCTTCTCCCGCCGGCGGGTTTCGCTGGCAAGTTCGCGGGCCAGGGGTGTGCTTTCGTCCATCAGGTCCATAACGTCTACCGACTCGGACGGGAGGACCGCCTGGCCGGCTACACCACCTTCGCTGGTCTCGGGATCAGGCACATGGAATGCGCCGGCAGACTGTGTTGCAACAGCATGTCCTGTTTCACGTGAAACAGGCAAGTGGCTTCCTGGCTCCTCAACCGGTTCAGGTTGTGACCTGGAAAAAGGCGACGAGAAGGCAGAACCGAGCGCAGCAAAGGGGGGAATACGTTTTGCGGCAGAATCGCGCACACTCACCGGGACATGCTCACTTTCACAACATAAGGCATTACTGCCACTAGCCTATCGGCTGCCCCGCCAAATTCAGGGACCGGTCCGGGTGTGTGGACAGCGGATGACCGCTGTCCGGCACTAAACCACAATGCGTACGACTGTGGTGTGTTCCTCCAGGAGGTTCTCCCCGGCGGTTACCACCGAGGTCTCCTTACCGCCCAGCCGCTTGATCTGCTTGGCGGCCTTTTCGATCTCTTCTGCGGCGCTCCTGCCCTTGATGGCAAGCACCTCACCGGAACCGCCAAGCAGCGGAATAGTCAGTCCAACCAACCCGGACAGGGCCGACACGGCACGCGCCGTCACCACATCTACGCTGACCTTGCCCACTACCTGCTCAGCGCGGCCGCGGATCACGTTCACGTTGTCCAGCCCGAGGTCCTCAATCACCTCATTGAGCCACGTCACGCGCCGCTCCAGTGGTTCGATCAGGGTCATGGACAGGTCGGGGCGCGCTATCGCCAGGCACAGGCCGGGCAGGCCTGCTCCCGAACCGACGTCGGCGACCTTGCTGGACTCGGGAATGAGGTCAGCTACGACGGCACAGTTGAGCACATGGCGGCTCCACAGCCGGGGAACTTCACGCGGACCAAGAAGTCCCCGCTCCATGCCGGATGTAGCCAGGTGCTCCACGTAACGCTCTGCCAGCGGCAGGCGGGCACCGAAAACCTGAACCGCCGCCGAATGCTCGGCCGGCGTAATCTCAACCACGTAAAAACTGTCCTTGTCTAAAAAGAGCCTAGGCGTCCGGCAGGGATACTACGATGTGCCGGCCTGCGCCTTCACCCTCGGATTCGCTGACGAGTCCGAGATCCGCAACGGCGTCGTGCACGATCTTGCGCTCGTAGGCGCTCATCGGTGCCAGAGCAATGTCCTTGCCTGACGTCTTGGCGCGGGACACTGCGTCTTCAGCGATCCGGTGCAGTTCCTCGCTGCGCTCCTTGCGGTAGCCGGAGATGTCGAGGACCAGTCGTGAGCGGCTGTCCGTAGCGGTCAGCACGGAGAGACGCGTGAGTTCCTGCAGTGCTTCCAGCACCTCGCCGTCGTGCCCCACCAGAGCCTGCAGCCCCGAGTCGTCTCCCTCTTCGGAGACTACGGAGATGTAGGTTCGGCCGCTGCGCACCTCGATGTCGATATCACCGTCGATATCGGCAATGTCGAGCAGTTCCTCCAGGTAGTCCGCCGCGACGTCGCCTTCTTCTTCCAGGCGGTTCACAGCACCGTTCCCGGCAGGTTCAGACAGTTCTTCCACGGTCTCGTCGACGTGCTCAGTGCTCATCTTTTCTTCCTGTTCTTGCGCTGGGGCTGCTGGCGCTGGCCCTTGGCGGGGACGGGTACTTCTTCAGCCGGCTCGGCCTTCTTCTCACCCAGCAGCGGGACCATGGGCAGGCCCTTGCGCGCACGGCGCTCGGCCAGTGCCTTAGCGGCGGGGGATCCGGGGGTCGGCATGCGGCGGATCACGAAGAACTGCTGGGCCATGGTCCACAGGTTGGTGGTGGTCCAGTAGATCAGGACACCGATGGGGAAGTTGATACCGCCGACGCCGAATACCAGCGGCAGTACGTAGAGCATCATCTTCTGCTGGCGCATGAACGGGCTCTGCAGGGCTTCTTCAGACATGTTCTTGGACATGATCTGCTTCTGCGTAATGAACTGCGAAGCCGTCATGGCGATGATCATGATGACCGAGAGGACGATCACCGAAGTGTGCCCCTCGGTGCCAAATCCGTGCAGCAGCGACGATGAGAGCGGTGCTCCCAGGATGGTCGCCTCATCGAACTGGGTGATTGCTGCGGGGGTTAGGGCGCCAATGCCCTCACCGCCGGCGCTGGCGTTGGATACGCCGTTTAGCACCTGGAACAGTGCGAAGAAGAACGGCATCTGGATCAGCATCGGCAGGCAGGCCGCGAACGGGTTGGTGCCGTGCTTCTTGTACAGCGCCATCTGCTCCTGCGTCATTGCCTGACGGGAGAGCTGATCGGTCTTGCCCTTGTACTTCTGCTGGAGCTTGCGCAGGTCCGGCTGAAGCGACTGCATGCCGCGCTGGGCCTTGATCTGCTTGACGAAGACGGGAATCAGCGCAGCCCGGATCACGATCACCAGGCCGATGATGGACAGTGTCCAGGTCCAGCCGGATGCGGCATCCATTCCGAGGAAGACGAATCCCTCGTGGAAGATCCACATGATCCATGACACCACCCACTTGAAGGGGAACAGTATCGTGTCGAAGAAACCCATTTACACTCCTCAAGCCGCCGAGCGGCTGTCTTCGTCTGCCGGAATCACGGGATGATTCAGCACAATAATCTTGGGGACTGAGTCCTGGGGCCAGGTCCGGTGTCCTTCGGGCACGTGGTCCACGCCGCCGTCGTTCCACGGGTGGCACCGCACCAGTCTTCGGGCGGCCAGCCATGTTCCCTTCACTGCGCCGTGCACAGTTATGGCCTCAAGGGCATATGCGGAGCAGGAGGGAAAGAAACGGCATACCGGTCCGTAGAGCGGGGAGACTACCTTGCGGTAGGCGATGAGGAAACCGATGAGAAGGTTTCGGGGCAGGTGCCAGATGAACAGAAGTACCCGCCGAAAAAAGGGAACACCAACAGAGGCCCTCGCCGGATCACCGGTGCGGCCCATGTTCTGTCCCTCCCTCACTTGCGCGGATCTTGCCGGGAAAGCTTGTTCAAACATGCAGAGAGGGCACCCGCGTAGTCGGCGCTTATCTGCGCCCACGACGCTGACGCCGCCGGCGGCAGCGCTCTAACGACTATGTCCAACCCGGTGGGGTTATCCACCAGGCTCTGCGCTGCTGCTTCTCTCAGTCTTCTCTTAACGAGGTTGCGTGTCACGGCGTTCCCAACAGCCTTCGACACAATGAACCCGACGCGCGTTGGCGCTGCCGGGTTTGGCACTGCATATAAGACTACGTTCCGGCGCCCGCTTCGGGCACCGGAACGTACGGTATGGGAAAAATCCGCCGACGACCGTACCCGGTTCCTCGCGGCCAGCATTCAGGACGCCAAGGTAGAGGGACTGAGCTGCTGGTGCAGCATCGGCAAACCTAAGGCTGTTTACGCCGACAGTTCGGTGCGGCCCTTGGAACGGCGTGCGGAAAGGATGGCACGGCCGGCACGGGTACGCATGCGAAGGCGGAAGCCGTGCTTCTTGGCACGACGGCGGTTATTCGGCTGAAAAGTCCGCTTGCTCACGGTGGTTACTCCAAGACAGTATGCGCTGCGCCTGCTGCATCAAGGGGGAAGCACAAGCGGCGCTAAGTTTTCATGTGACTGACTACGCTCAACCCGGACCTGGACCCTGATTCCCAGAACCCTGATGGGCATGAATGAGTGCAGATAGCAGACACAAAGGACTACTCAACGTTAGGTGAGAGGCACTTTCCAGTCAAACCGGGCTTCCACGCCCTGTGGGGGGCCGGACATCAACACCTGTGGACAAGTGGATCCGGGTACTGCAATACATGGCATTGTGAGTGACGTCCCAAGTGGCGCGGGGCCGCGGGAATCCAGCTACCGGCAAGGGAAATCTTGATCTAGGCTTGGCGCGGGGCGTTTTATCCACGGCTGTGCATAACTCTGTGGATGAGCCCTCCGGAATCCAGGCCTGGATCCCGGTTTCTTAGACCGCCCCTGTGGGCGTCACGAGAGGTTTCTGTGGGTACGGACGAAATCAACGATGTCGGCAGCTCCTGGCGCAAGGTCATCCGAACGCTGGAGACCGATGACAGGGTCTCGCCCCGGCAGCGCGGATTTGTGGTGCTGGCCCAGGCACAAGGCCTAATCGGCACCACCCTGCTGGTAGCTGTTCCCAACGAACTCACCCGCGAAGTCCTCCAGACCCAGCTGAAGAACATCCTCGACGAAGTCCTCAAGACGGTCTTCCAGGCCGATATCCAGTGCGCTTTTGTGATCGACGCCGATCTAACGCCGGTTGTGCCGGCAGAGCCCGATCCCGAACCGGAAGAAAACACTCCTTCTCCGGTCCCGTCAGGGGAGAGCGCCCCCTCGCCCACCCCGCCGAGCACTTCCCAGGAGTTCGGCCGGCTGAATCCCAAGTACGTCTTCGAGACATTCGTTATCGGTTCATCCAACCGCTTCGCCCATGCTGCAGCTGTTGCCGTGGCGGAAGCTCCGGCCAAGGCGTACAACCCGCTGTTTATCTACGGTGACTCCGGCCTGGGCAAGACACACCTGCTGCACGCGATCGGGCACTATGCCCGTCACCTCTATACCGGCATCCGCGTCCGGTACGTGAACTCCGAAGAGTTCACCAATGACTTCATCAACTCCATCCGGTATGACGAGGGAGCCAGCTTCAAGCAGCTCTACCGGAACGTGGACATCCTGCTCATTGATGACATCCAGTTCCTGGCCAACAAGGATGCAACGCAGGAAGAGTTCTTCCACACCTTCAATGCGCTGCACAACCACAACAAACAGGTGGTTATCACCTCCGATCTGCCGCCCAAGCAGCTTTCAGGCTTCGAGGAACGCATGCGGTCCCGGTTCGAATGGGGCCTGCTGACTGACGTCCAGCCGCCGGAACTTGAAACCCGCATCGCGATTCTCCGCAAGAAGGCCATTGGAGATTCGCTGAGCGCCCCGGATGACGTCCTGGAATACATCGCTTCCAAGATCTCCACCAATATCCGCGAACTTGAAGGCGCCCTGATCCGCGTGACGGCCTTCGCCAGCCTCAACCGGCAGCAGGTTGATGTGGGGCTGGCCGAGATCGTGCTCAAGGACCTGATTACCGACGACGGCGCCCAGGAGATCACGGCGGCATCGATCCTGGGGCAGACCGCAGCCTATTTCCAGATCAGCCTTGAGGAGCTGTGCAGTAAGTCCCGGACCCGCACGCTGGTGACGGCGAGGCAGATCGCCATGTACCTGTGCCGGGAACTTACCGACATGTCCCTTCCGAAGATCGGGCAGGAACTCGGCGGACGCGACCACACCACAGTGATCCATGCAGACCGGAAGATCCGGGAACTGATGGCCGAACGCCGTGCTATCTACAACCAGGTCACGGAGCTGACCAACCGGATCAAGCAGCAGCAGCGCGAAGCCTAGAAATCCGCGCCAGTGCAGGGATGTAAGGGCCCCGAAGGGGCTCGAAATTAACAGATGTGGACAAGGGTGTGGATAACTCGGTGGACAACCCGGATCTACGTGCACTTCCCTGTGGATACGCGGAATGCCAAAAAAGTTCCCAACACCCGGCCTCAGCGCGTAGGCTGACCATCCACAAGTTATCAACAGGCTTAAAACGCAGATCCGGGCCGCTGGGGCGAGTTGTCCACAGTATCCACAGGAGTTATTAACACTACGAATCTTAAGAATTTGGGTTCCACCAAATAACATCTGACCTTCTGCGACAAACATCCGACCTTCCCGGTATCGTCCACCGGATGCTCCGAAGGTGGTCTCCGGCTATCGTTGGGCAAACGCACAACGGTTCCGGATCTGCGGCGTCGTGCAGGGAAAACCCGGCTGGCGGTAAGCTGGCACAGAGTAGTGTTGTGATTCCCAGGCGGACAGCCCGGCGGCTCCGCCGCACGATTTGCTCCCTCACGTGTTCATGAAAGTTCAGTAGTACTGATAAGTACGTTGTGAAAGGCGGCACCCTGCAGTGAAGTTCAGAGTTGAGCGGGATGTCTTGGCTGAGGCGGTCACGTGGACAGCACGGTCCCTCTCCCCCCGCCCGCCGGTTCCGGTGCTTTCGGGCCTGCTGATCAAAGCCGAGTCCGGCTCGCTGAGCATCGCCAGCTTCGACTACGAGATCTCCGCACGGCTGCAGATCCCTGCTGACATCTCCGAAGAAGGAACCATTCTGGTTTCCGGCCGGCTCCTGGCTGAGATCTGCCGCAGCCTGCCCTCAGCTCCCGTCGAGGTCGAAACGGATGGAACGAAGGTCACGCTGACCTGCCGGAACAGCCGCTTCAACCTCGCGACCATGCCGGTCTCGGAATACCCTGAACTTCCCGCACTTCCCGACGTCAGCGGCGTCGTTGACGGCGATGCCTTTGCCCAGGCTGTTTCCCAGGTAATCATCGCTGCCAGCCGTGATGACACCCTGCCGATCCTTACCGGTGTGCGCATGGAGATCGAAGACGACCTCATCACGTTCCTCGCCACCGACCGCTACCGGCTCGCACTGCGTGAGCTGCAGTGGAAGCCGGCTACCCCGGGCATCTCCACTTCCGCCCTGGTCAAGGCCAAGACCCTGAACGAAGTCGCCAAGACCCTTGGCGGCGGCGGAGACCTGAACATCGCCCTGTCCTCAGACAGCGAACTAATCGGGTTCGAAAGCGGCGGACGCCGCACAACGTCCCTGCTGGTAGACGGCGACTACCCGAAGATCCGCTCGCTCTTCCCCGAGAACACCCCGATCCACGCAACCGTTGAAACCCATGCGCTGGTCGAAGCAGTCCGCCGTGTATCCCTCGTGGCCGAACGGAATACCCCGGTCCGCCTTGCCTTCACCGACGGACAGGTAACCCTCGACGCCGGGACAGGCGAGGACGCGCAGGCATCGGAAGCACTGGAAGCGTCCCTGGTGGGTGACGAAATCACCGTTGCCTTCAACCCGCACTACCTCAGCGAAGGCCTTGGCGCTTTCCCGAGCAAGTACGTGCGCTTCTCCTTCACCACCCCGCCGAAGCCAGCTGTGATTTCAGCCCAGGAAGAACTCACCGGAGACGACCAGGAAGATTACCGGTACCTGCTGATGCCGGTCCGGCTGCCCAACCAGTAAGGCTTTCAGCCGCATTTCGAGAGCCTTTTCAGTCCACGCCGCTGGACCTGAGCAGGAAGGAACCGAAATGCACATTGGCCTGATCGGACTTGGAAAAATGGGCCTGCCCATGAGGGACCGGCTGCGGTCCAAGGGCATCCAGGTATCCGGCTTCGACCGGAACCCGGTGCTTTCCGACGCCGGTTCACTCACAGAACTGGCAGCCCAGCTCACCGTGCCCAGGATCGTGTGGGTCATGGTTCCCAGCGGCGGAGCCACTTCGGCAGTGATCACCGATCTTGCCGAGGTCCTCGATGAGGGAGACCTGGTCATTGAGGGGGGCAACTCCCGGTACACCGAAGACCGGGAGCACGCTGGAATGCTTGCGGCCAAGGGCATCCGGTACCTGGACTGCGGTGTTTCCGGCGGCATCTGGGGCAGGGAGAGCGGCTACGGACTGATGGTGGGCGGCGATGCCGCCGACGTCAGTGAAGCGATGCCGGTTTTCGATGCGCTCCGTCCAGACGGGGAACGCGCCGACGGATTTGTGCATGCCGGCGCCACCGGTGCCGGGCACTACGCCAAGATGGTGCACAACGGAATCGAATACGGGCTCATGCAGGCCTACGCCGAAGGCTACGAGCTGCTTGAATCCCAGGAAATCATCGGAGACGTAGCGGGAATCCTCCGCGCCTGGCAAAGCGGTACCGTCATCCGCTCGTGGCTGCTGGAACTGGCAGTGCGTGCAGTTCGGGACGACCCCGGGCTTGGCAGCATAGCCGGTTTCGTCGAGGATTCCGGAGAGGGACGCTGGAGCGTTGAGGAAGCGCTGGCCGCTGAGGTTCCGGCTCCGGTCATCTCAGCCGCCGTGTTTGCCCGGTTCACCTCCCGACAAGACGATTCCCCCGCCATGAAACTGGTGGCAGCGCTCCGTGGACAGTTCGGGGGTCATGCCGTGAAGCAGGCTGAAGGACTGGATGGGCGGCCACCGGCACAGCGCCCCCAGTCCCCGGCTGAGCAGGCAATCGGTGAAACCGGAGCACCGGAGTAACCGGCGGTAGGCTGGATGAAGGGCCGCCTGCTGCGGCCCGCAGCAGAGAAAAACGCAAGGACAGGAAGGCAGGCGCAGGTGGAGCAGCGTGTACGTTGATTACCTTTCCCTGACCGGTTTTCGCAGCTACAAGCAGCTGGACCTCAGCCTGAAGCCCGGAGTCAGTGTTTTTGTGGGGCCCAACGGCACAGGCAAGACGAACATCGTTGAATCGATTGGCTACCTGGCCTCGCTCTCTTCGCACCGGGTCAGCTCCGACGCACCGCTGGTCGCGTTCGACGCCGAGCAGGCACTGGTCCGTGCACGCATCGTCCGCGCCACCCAGGCCACAGCACTGGAAGTCGAGATCAATCCCGGGCGGGCCAACCGTGCCCGCATCAACCGGGCCAATCCGGTACGGGCACGGGACATCCTGGGCATCTGCCGCACCGTTTTGTTTGCCCCCGAAGACCTCGCCCTGGTCAAGGGCGACCCCTCTGCGCGCCGCCGGTTCCTGGACGACCTCATCGTTTCCCTCGTTCCCCGGCACGCCGCCACCCGGGCCGACTACGAGCGGGTCCTCAAACAGCGCAACGCCCTGCTGAAATCCGCCCGGATCAGCGGCCGGTTCACCTCGGCACACGAGGCGACCCTTGAAGTCTGGGACCACCACATGGCCCAGGCGGGGGCACAGCTGGTCGCCGCACGGCTGCAGGCACTGGACCGGCTTACCCCTCATCTGCAGGGTGCCTACCAGGACCTCACAGACGGTTCGAAGGAAGCCCGCGGGCTCTACCGTTCCACGCTGTTGGGTGAAGTGGACGACGACGGCGCCTCACCCGGCGGTGCCGACCCGGCGGAACTGCTGGGGCTGACTCAGGAAGAACTGCGGGAAAGGTTCCTGCAGGCATTCGCCGCCAACCGGAAACGGGAAATCGACCGCGGGATCTCGCTGGTGGGACCTCACCGCGACGACGTCGAGCTGTCCCTCGGCCAGGCTCCGGCGAAGGGATACGCTTCCCACGGCGAGACCTGGTCCCTGGCACTGTCCATGCGACTGGCGTCCTACTACCTGCTTCGTGATGACGACCCGGCACCGGGCTCCGGTCCCATCCTGGTTCTGGACGACGTTTTTGCCGAGCTCGACGCCGGCCGCCGCGGGCGCCTTGCCTCGATCGTGGCAGGAGCCGAACAGGTGCTGGTCACCGCCGCCGTCGCAGAGGATATTCCGGAGACCCTGGCAGGGGAACAGATACCGGTCATCCCCGGAGGAATCCGTGCAGCCGCCAGCTGATGCCCCGGGCTCGAACGGCTCCGGGCAGGAAGAGAACGACCGCCCCGACGCGGCGCGCGAGCAGCTGAACCGGATGCGCCAGGCTGCGCAGGCCCGCGGCAACCAGCGGGTGCCGGCCAGCCGCCGCAAACAGCCGCGCAAGGCAGCACCGTTCATTCCGGGGGAGTACACCGGGAGGGATCCGCAGGGACTGGGCAAGGTTTTCACCCGGTTCGTCAACGAGCGGGGCTGGAATTCGCCGGTTGCCGTGGGATCGGTCATCTCCCGCTGGGAGGAACTGGTGGGTCCGGATGTCAGCGCGCACTGCAAACCGGAGTCCTTTTCCGACACCACAGTCCAGGTTCGCTGTGATTCCACGGCCTGGGCCACCCAGCTGCGGCTGCTGCGCCAGACGCTCATTGAACGCTTCGACGCAGAACTCGGTCCCGGTGTCGTCACCCGGATCGAAGTGATTGGTCCGGCAGCACCGAACTGGCGCAAAGGACTGCGCAGCGTGAAGGGCAGAGGGCCGCGGGACACATACGGCTAGTTACCGGTGGGGTGCACGCGAAAAAAGTTGTTGAAAAATCGCTTTGTTTGTGCTCGCGTTCACACGCCCTGCGTGCGGGTTTGCGGGCTGCAAACCCCGCAGGAGGTATCCGGAGCCGTACAGCAGCTTGAAAATCGCTCAAAGCCCGCTTTGGTGGCCTCTGGAGGGGTGTTTTGGCCAGCAAAGGTCCCCTTAGCACGGTAGAATTGGTAATAGAGGTGCTCTGTCCGCAGCTGGACGGGGTGCCAATTCTGACCGACACAAGAGGAGTCGACAGCACCTGTGGCTAACGACAATGAGCGTGACAACGAACTCGGCAACGAACTGGGCAATGAGCTTGGCAAAGAGCTGAACAATGCGGAGCCCGTCCCCCAGGAAGACAGCGAGGCCGTGGCGCCGCACGAATACGGCGCCAATGAGATCACTGTCCTCGAAGGCCTGGAAGCCGTGCGCAAGCGCCCGGGTATGTACATCGGTTCCACCGGTCCCCGCGGCCTGCACCACCTGGTTTATGAAGTGGTGGACAACTCGGTGGATGAAGCCCTGGCCGGGTACTGCGACCGCATCGATGTGACGCTCCAGGCCGACGGCGGGGTCCGGGTAACGGATAACGGGCGCGGCATCCCCGTGGACATGCATCCGACGGAAAACATGCCCACGGTCCAGGTTGTCATGACCATCCTGCACGCCGGCGGCAAGTTCGGCGGAGGCGGCTACGCCGTTTCCGGCGGCCTCCACGGCGTCGGCATCTCCGTGGTCAACGCTCTGTCCGCCCGCGTCGAGACGGAGGTCAAGCGCCAGGGATTCGTCTGGCGGCAGACCTTTGAGAACGGCGGCCACCCGGTTGGCGGCCTCCGCAAGGGCGAGGAAACTGACGAGACCGGAACCACCCAGACGTTCTACCCGGACCCGGAAATCTTCGAGACCACCGAGTTCGACTTCGAGACCCTCCGCGCCCGCTTCCAGCAGATGGCGTTCCTGAACAAGGGCCTGCGCATTGTCCTTACCGATGAGCGTGCACCGGACGAGACGGCCGAGGAAATCGCCGACGACGCCACCGAGGCCGAGGACGCCCCGAAGCACCGCATGGTCGACTACATGTACGCCAACGGCCTGCTGGACTACGTCCACCACCTGAACAGCTCCAAAAAGGTGGAGGTCATCCACGACGACATCATTGCCTTCGAAACCGAAGACAATGACAAGAAGATGGCCGTGGAAATGGCCCTGCAGTGGACCACCGCGTACTCCGAAAGCGTCCACACCTACGCGAACACGATCAACACCCACGAGGGCGGCACGCACGAAGAGGGTTTCCGTGCTGCGATGACCTCGCTGATCAACCGGTACGCACGCGAGAAGAACATCATCAAGGAAAAGGACGACAACCTTACGGGCGACGACATCCGTGAGGGCCTCACCGCCGTCATTTCCGTCAAGATCGCCGAACCGCAGTTCGAAGGCCAGACGAAGACCAAACTCGGCAACTCCGAGGTGAAGGGCTTCGTCCAGCGCGTAGTCACCGACCAGCTCGGTGACTGGCTCGAACGCAACCCCGGCCCGGCCCGCGACGTCATCCGCAAGTCGATCCAGGCCTCCCAGGCCCGGCTGGCTGCCCGCAAGGCCCGCGAATCCACCCGCCGCAAGGGTCTGCTGGAATCCGGCGGCATGCCGGGCAAGCTGAAGGACTGCTCCTCCAAGGACCCCTCCAAGTCCGAAATCTACATCGTGGAGGGTGACTCGGCAGGCGGCTCCGCCGTCCGCGGCCGCAACCCCGAAACCCAGGCCATCCTGCCGCTGCGCGGCAAGATCCTGAACGTGGAGCGTGCCCGGCTGGACCGGGCGCTCTCCAACGCTGAAGTCCAGTCCATGATCACGGCATTCGGTGCCGGCATCGGCGAAGACTTCGACGTAGAGAAGGCCCGCTACCACAAGATCGTGCTGATGGCCGATGCCGACGTCGACGGCCAGCACATCACCACGCTGCTGCTGACGCTGCTTTTCCGCTACATGCGCCCGCTGATCGAGCAGGGCTACGTCTACCTGGCGCAGCCCCCGCTGTACCGCATCAAGTGGTCCAACCACCCGCACGACTACGTTTACAGCGACCGCGAACGCGACGAAGTCGTGGCACGCGGCCTGGCCAACAACCAGCGCCTGCCCAAGGACAACGGCATTCAGCGCTACAAGGGCCTGGGTGAAATGGACTACACCGAGCTCTGGGACACCACCATGGACCCCGACCACCGCACCCTGCTGCAGGTCACCATGGACGACGCCGCCTCCGCGGACCAGGTCTTCTCGGTGCTCATGGGTGAGGACGTCGAGTCCCGCCGCAACTTCATCCAGCAGAACGCCAAGGATGTCCGGTTCCTGGACATCTAGTGCAGCAGCTACCCGGACTTTTCAAGAACTTAGAACGGAACACAACCAATGAGTGATGAGACCCCGGAGGTCCCCGGAGGCGAGCTCGAACCCGTCAGCGGGAACGTCATCTCCGACCGCGTGGAGCAGATCGACCTGCAGACTGAAATGCAGCGCTCCTACCTGGACTACGCCATGGCGGTCATCGTCGGGCGCGCCCTGCCGGACGTGCGCGACGGCCTGAAGCCCGTGCACCGCCGCGTCATCTATGCGATGTACGACGGCGGCTACCGCCCCGACCGCTCCTTCAACAAGTGTGCCCGCGTGGTCGGCGAAGTCATGGGCCAGTACCACCCGCACGGTGACTCGGCGATCTACGATGCACTGGTCCGCCTGATCCAGGACTGGGTCATGCGCGCACCGCTGGCCCTTGGACAGGGCAACTTCGGTTCACCGGGCAACGACGGCGCTGCAGCACCGCGTTACACCGAAACCAAGATGGCCCCGCTGGCCATGGAAATGGTCCGTGACATCGACGAGGAAACCGTCGATTTTATGGACAACTACGACGGCCGCAACCAGGAACCCACCATCCTGCCGGCCCGCTTCCCAAACCTGCTGGTCAACGGTTCCTCCGGCATCGCCGTCGGCATGGCCACCAACATTCCCCCGCACAACCTGCGCGAGGTGGCTGACGGTGTGCAGTGGTACCTGGAGCACCCGGAGGCTTCCAACGAGGAGCTGCTCGAGGAACTGATCAAGCGCGTCAAGGGACCCGACTTCCCCACCGGCGCCACGATTCTGGGCCACAAGGGCATCGAGGACGCCTACCGCACCGGCCGCGGCTCCATCACCATGCGGGCCGTGGTCAACGTGGAGGAAATTCAGGGGCGCACCTGCCTGGTTGTCACCGAGCTGCCCTACATGGCCAACCCGGACAACCTGGCCATCAAGATTGCCGAACTGGTCAAGGACGGCAAGATCACCGGCATCGCGGACATGCGCGATGAAACCTCCGGCCGCACCGGCCAGCGGCTGGTGATCGTGCTCAAGCGCGACGCCGTCGCCAAGGTTGTGCTGAACAACCTGTACAAGCACACGCAGCTGCAGGACAACTTCGGTGCCAACATGCTGGCGATCGTTGACGGTGTGCCCCGCACGCTGAGCCTGGATGCGTTCATCCGGCACTGGGTCACCCACCAGCTCGAGGTCATCGTCCGGCGTACGCGTTACCGGCTGCGCAAGGCCGAGGAAGTCGCGCACATCCTGCGCGGCCTGCTCAAGGCACTGGATGCACTGGATGAGGTCATTGCCCTGATCCGCCGCTCCAGCACCGTGGACGAAGCCCGCACCGGCCTGATGCAGCTGCTGGACATCGACGAACTGCAGTCCCAGGCCATCCTGGACATGCAGCTGCGCCGCCTGGCAGCCCTGGAACGGCAGAAGATCCAGGACCAGCACGCCAAGCTCGAACTTGAAATCGCCGAGTACAACGCCATCCTCGCCTCCGAGGAACGCCAGCGCAGCATTGTCAGCGAAGAGCTGGCCGAGATCGTGGACAAGCACGGGGATGAACGCCGCACCAAGGTCCTGATGGGCTACGACGGCGACATGAGCATGGAAGACCTGATCCCCGAAGAGGAAATGGTCGTCACCATCACCCGCGGCGGCTACGTCAAGCGCACCCGGAGCGACAACTACCGGGCGCAGCACCGCGGCGGCAAGGGCATCCGCGGTGCCCAGCTGCGCGGAGACGACGTTGTTGAGCACTTCTTCGTCACCACCACGCACCACTGGCTGCTCTTCTTCACCAACCTGGGCCGGGTCTACCGCGCCAAGGCCTATGAGCTGGCCGAAGCCGGACGCGATGCCAAGGGCCAGCACGTTGCGAACCTGCTGGCGTTCCAACCGGACGAACATATCGCCCAGGTCCTGGACCTGCCCGACTATGACGCTGCTCCGTACCTGGTGCTGGCCACCAAGCGCGGCCTGGTCAAGAAGACCCAGCTGTCCGATTACGACACCAACCGCTCGGCAGGCGTCATCGCCATCAACTTGCGCGAAGGCGACGAAGTCGTGTCGGCCCAGCTGGTCAGCGAAACCGATGACCTGATGCTCGTTTCCCGCAAGGGCCAGTCCCTGCGCTTCACCGCCACCGACGAAGCACTGCGTCCCATGGGCCGCGCCACTTCCGGCGTGACCGGCATGAAGTTCCGCGAGGATGACGAGCTGCTGGCAGCCGACGTCGTCACGGAGGATTCCTACGTGTTTATCGTCACCGAGGGCGGCTACGCCAAGCGCACATCCGTGGATGAGTACCGGGTCCAGGGCCGCGGCGGACTGGGCATCAAGGTTGGCAAGTACAACGAGGACCGGGGACACCTGGTCGGCGCCATGATCGTCCAGGAAGAAGATGAAGTCCTGGTCGTTATGCAGGGCGGCAAGGTTGTCCGATCGGCGGTCGCCGGCGTTCCCGCGAAGGGCCGCGACACGATGGGCGTCATCTTCGCCAAGCCGGACAAGAACGACCGCATCATAGCGGTTGCCCGGAACTCCGAGCGCGACCTCGCAGTCGATGCAGACGAGGACGAGGCAGCAGCCGACGGCGAGTCTGTGGAGGCATCT
Source organism: Arthrobacter sp. 3Tela_A (assembly GCF_049311025.1). NCBI lineage: Bacteria > Bacillati > Actinomycetota > Actinomycetes > Micrococcales > Micrococcaceae > Arthrobacter > Arthrobacter sp. 3Tela_A. The sequence continues at coordinate 7,711 of NZ_JAXIOM010000030.1, read as the reverse complement.
GTGGATGAAGTACCGTTGTCTACAGACGAAACGGCTGGGCGCGACGCGCAGTCTGCTGAAGATGGAGGTAGCGAGTGAGCTCGACCAACTCTAACGCCAGGTCCGGCGGCGGTCCGCGGGTGAAAACCCCGGCACGGCCCGCCCAGCGGCCTGGAACGGGTCAGAGCGCGCCGGGCAGCAACCGGCAGCCGCTGGTCAAGCCGGCACCCAAGGCAAAGGCCCGCAAGGCCCGCCTGCTGGTAAGCAAGATCGACCCGTGGTCGGTTCTGAAGATGTCCTTCCTGCTCTCCGTCGCGCTGGGCGTCGTTACGGTCGTAGCAGCAATCGTGCTGTGGACCGTCCTGGACCTCACCGGGATCTTCGACCAGGTGAACCGTCTCCTGGGTGAGATCGCCGGCTCCGAATCCGGTGGATTCGACCTGCGTGAGTTCGCCTCGCTGGGACAGGTGGTCTCCTTCGCGACCATCATCGCCGTCGTCAATGTCCTGCTTCTGACGGCACTGTCGATGCTCTCGGCCGTGCTCTACAACATTGCCTCCACCCTGGTGGGCGGCATCGGTGTGACCCTCACCGACGACTAAAAACGGTTTCCCTCCGGGGCGGGGCCCCCCCCCCCCCCCGAAAAAAACGGTTTCCCCCCGGGCGGGCCCCCCCCCCCCGCCCCGGAACAGGAACCCGGATTTGTTGAAGTGGCCGAGGGTACGGTAGAGTCTTATCTCGGCCCGGTGAGGTATCGGGGCGTATAGCTCAGGCGGTTAGAGCGCTTCGCTGATAACGAAGAGGTCCCAGGTTCAAGTCCTGGTACGCCCACGGAAGACCATGAAAATGGTTGACCACAACGGCAAGGAGACACTGTGAAGAAGCTGATTGCAATTGCAGCAGCAACGGCAGCGGGAGTCTTCGCCTTCAAGAAATGGCAGGAAACTGCTGCGGAGAAATCCGTCTGGAAGGCCTCGACCGACAAGGTTGAGTAGCTCCACTTAGGAACGGCCCGGTTTGACCACCCTCACAGGTGGGATATACTGGTGAAGTTCCAAATTCGGGGGCATGGCGCAATTGGTAGCGCACCTGCTTTGCAAGCAGGGGGTTCGGGGTTCGAGTCCCCGTGCCTCCACCGAAAGAAAGTCCCGGCCACAGCGGCCGGGACTTTCTGCGTTAAGATCACTGTCTCCACCGGTACGGACGACGCCGCTGCCTCCGACACAAACCCGCTGCAGGGCACGGTGCGCCCGGCGGAGGAACCCAGGGAATAACCTCAGGTAATGACCTTTTTCCTCGCCGTTATCGGCGTGCTGGGCGTCTCTGCCTCCGGGCCCATCATGGCAGCCACAGCGGCACCGGCCCTGGCAATTGCTTTCTGGCGCAACGCTTTGGGCGCCGTCATCATGGGCGTTCCGGCAGGGCTTCGCGGCAGGGACCAGTTCCGGAACCTCAGCCGCACCGAACTGCGCTGGACCGCACTGGCATCGCTGGCGCTGGCACTTCACTTTGCCTGCTTCATCACCGCGCTTCAGCTGACCTCCGTGGCGGTGGCAACCGCCCTGGTGTGCCTGCAGGCGGGCTGGATCGCGCTGTTCGACATTCTGCGGGGACGCCGCGTTGCGCCGAAGACACTGGCGGGACTGGTCATCGCGTTTGCCGGCGTTCTGGTGATCACTGGGTTCGATCTGGGCTTGTCCCCCGAAGCGCTGATCGGCGACGCCCTGGCCGTGGCTGGCGGCGCCCTGGCCGGCCTGTACACGATTGCCGGCGGCAAGGCCCGCCGGAGCATGTCCACGGGCACTTACACCACCCTGTGCTACGGCTCCTGCGCCGTGATCCTGGCCGTACTGTGCCTGGCGTTCCAGCAGCCCGTGATCGGCTTCCCGCCCGCGGCGTGGGCGGGCATCCTGGGGGTTACCGTCATGGCCCAGCTGCTGGGACACACCGTCTTCAACCATCTGCTGGCTGTCATCAGCCCGCTGGTGGTCTCAATGATCATCCTGCTGGAAATCCCCGGCGCGGCAATCCTGGCGGCGATCTTCCTGGGCGAGGAACTGCCGGGCGGCACATACATCGGGCTCGCGGTCATCCTGGGAGGGCTCGCCGTCGTACTGCTGGGCCAGGCGAGGAAGAAGGAGTCCCTGCCGCCGTCGTCTGATGAAGACCCGCTTCCGCCGGCGCCCCCGGCGCTGGGCGGAGACGTGGAACGCTGATTTAACGCCATAAGGGCCGGATGCACACGGCATCCGGCCCTTATGGTGCTTGCCCGGCGATGAGCCGGAGCAGGTTACTTCTGCGGCTTCTCAGCCTTGGTGTCTGCATGGGCGCCGCCGGTCTTGGCTGCCGCTGCGTCCTGCGTCTTCTTCACGGATTCAGTAGCCTTGTCGGCTGCCTTGGCGGTGCTGGAAGCAGCAGCTTCCTTCACGTTCTGTGCGGCGTCCTTGGCCTTCTGCGCGGCAGTGGCTGCCGTGTCCTTGGCCTGCTCTGCAGGGGTTTCCGCTGCCTTCGCGGCAGGCTTGGCATCGGCTGCCGGAGCTGCCGGTGCCGGTGCGGGGACCGGGACGGAAGGCTGAGTCTGTGCGGGGGCCGGGGTCTTCCACGGATCCTCGACCGGACGTGAGGCCCGCCAGGCGGCTACGGCTGCCACCACAGCGGAGGCAACGATGCCGAACACGAGCCAGCCCTTCCCGCCGCTCTTGCTCTTGCGGGCTTCCTTGGCGGCCTTGGCAGCAGCCTTCTGGGCACGCTTCAGCGCCTTCTTGTTGCCGGTTGCCTTGGCAACGGCAGTCTGCACCGGAACAGTGGCGGTGCCCAGTCCGCGGGAGACGGAATCCGCCGCGTCACCGATGCGGGTGGACAGGCTGGGAATGTAGCTGTCCACAACCTTGTCCTTGGCGTGGGTCAGGGCCGGAGTTGCCTTGTCTAGGGTGGTCTGGATCTTCGGTGCCGCGTCATCAACAACCTGGCTGATCCTGGGGCCGACCTTCTGCAGACCGTCCTGAAGCCGCGGCGTCACGACTGCAACGCCCTGCGCGATCTCATCAGCTGCGCGCTTGAGTCCGTCCTGGATCTTCGGAGAAGCGGTTTCAATTCCCTTTTCGATACGGGGAACTGCCCACCCGACGGCGGCCTCTACTTTGGGGGTTGCCCAGTCACGCGCCGTTTCCACGCCTGCGGTGACATTCGCTTCGAAGTCACGGGCAATGCGGTCCTTCTTGTTCAAAACTACCTCCCAGGATAGTGACGGTTCAGCCTTAGCCTACGTGCAATGCCGGTTCTGTGCTATCAGAGCCCCGCTGGCCGCCGGATTTTCACTGTGCGCTGAACAGGCCTTTTTCCAGCCGCCTGTAAGGCCGCCGTGGAAGAATGAGGATCATGACTGCTATTCCTACCGCAAAAGCAACCGTCCACACGACCAAGGGCGACATCCGGATCAACCTCTTCGGCAACCACGCGCCGAAGACTGTCCGCAACTTCGTCGGCCTGGCAACGGGAGAAATTGAATGGACTGACCCGGCCACCGGTGAGAAGACCAGCCGTCCGCTCTACGACGGAACCATCTTCCACCGCATCATCAAGGACTTCATGATCCAGGGCGGCGATCCCCTGGGCCGCGGCACCGGCGGACCGGGCTACCAGTTCGACGACGAGATCAGCCCGGACCTGGACTTCACGGAGCCGTACAAGCTGGCCATGGCCAACGCCGGAATCCAGATGGGCCGCGGAACCAACGGCTCGCAGTTCTTCATCACGTCCGTCCCCACCACCTGGCTGCAGGGCAAGCACACCATCTTCGGTGAAGTTGCCGATGACGAGTCCAAGGCTGTCGTGGACGCACTCAACGCAGTTCAGACCGATATGCGGGACAAGCCGACCGAAGATGTTGTCATCAACAGCATCACCGTCGAACAGCTCTAGCCGCTTCGCCGGTCCCCCGGCCGTTACGCCCGCCGGGGGGCTGCCTCTCTAGAACTTCCCTGGAGCAAACACACCATGTCCTATGGAGTACCTGCCGAAACCCCGGCGCACGAAGTTCCTGTCTGCCCGCGTCATCCCGACCGAGTCAGTTACATAAGGTGCCAGCGGTGCGGCCGGGCGGCATGCCCGGAATGCCAGCACACCGCGCCGGTGGGGATCCAGTGCGTGGATTGCTTCCGGGAAAGCCGCCGGCAGTCGCCGGCATACCGGACGCAGTACGGCGGCGCTGTCCGGGCCGGCAAGCCGGTAGTAACCATCACTCTGATGGTGCTCTGCGGAGCCGCATACGCCCTCCAGTGGCTGGTTCCCGGGTTTATGGAACTGCTCTGGTTCGCCCCGGTCTACGCGCAGGCCGAACCGTGGCGCATGCTGACCGCAGCCTTCCTGCACTCCCCCGGGTTTATCTTCCACATCGCCTTCAATCTCTACGCACTGTGGCTCCTGGGCAGGTCATTGGAACCGATGCTGGGACGGCTGCGCTTTACCCTGCTGTATCTGATCTCCGCACTGGGCGGATCGATTGGCGTGCTGGTGTTTGCGCCCGCCTTCCAGGCGGTTGTAGGTGCGTCCGGAGCGATCTTCGGTCTGTTCGGTGCACTCTTTGTCATCCAGCGGCAGCGCGGCGGCGAGGTCAAGGCCCTGCTGATCCTGATAGCCATCAACCTGGTTCTGGGCTTCGTATACCCGAGCATCTCCTGGCAGGCCCATCTGGGCGGCCTGCTCACCGGAGCCGCCTGCGGCGCCATCCTGGCGTATGCGCCCCAGGGGCCCCGGCGTTCCCTGGTCCAGTTCGGCGGGCTGGCAGCAGTCACGCTGGTCCTGGTTGCGCTGAGCATGTTCTGGGCGCCCAGCTTCTGACCCGGCACTGACTTTTCAAGGCCCCCGCCGCACTGGCGGGGGCCTTTTTCTTGCCGGGCAGGTTCATTCAGCCGGTGTTGTTCCCGGTACCGCTCACCGGCTTTCCACAGCCCGCAGGGGTCTTATCCACAGAGATACCCACATTGTTAATAACTTACAGGCATGTAACTCACCCTCCGGGGTAGCTCTCACAGCCTCGGCCAGGTGTGAGGGGCTCCTGGACTCAGTCCTGTCCACACCCTGCGACAGGAGTTGTGCACAGCCAGTGGGTAACTATTCTCCAGAGTTATCCAGTGCCGCGCCTGAGTTACACACATGTAATTCCACAGCTGTGGATAACTTGGATGCCTTTGTTTACAAGGATCTACTGCAGAGTAGCCACAACTTTACCCACAGTTGTGGATAACTATCTGCACATGGTGGGTATAACTATGTAGGCTTCCGGTCCAGGTTATCCCCAGCTTATCCACGTCCACCTGTGGATAACTATGAAACCAATGTGGATGGTGTGGTGCCAGTGAGCAAAGCATCGCACACATAGTTATCCACGCCTGTGGATAACTATGTGTGGAGAACTGCCCCGACTGTGGGTATCCCTGTTTAAAACCCACGGGCGCCAATCCCGTGCCCGCCTCGAGCAGACAAAAAAGGAACTCCCGGATGCTGTGGCATCCGGGAGTTCCTGAAAGAGCGGGCTGCCGCGGCGGCGGGTTACCGCCAGCGGGTGGTCATCAGGAACCCCACAATGGCGACGCCGAAGCCCACCAGGATGTTTCCGGCGCCAAGGGCCGGAACGGGGTAGACGCCTTCCGAGATGTAGAAGACGATGATCCAGATGAGGCCAATGAGCATCAGGCCAAACATCACGGGCTTGTACCAGACAGGATTTGGCTTAGGCTCTGATTTGCTCTTGGCAGGAGCGGTCTCGGGTGCTGCCGTGGGCTTCTTGCGGGACTTTGACTCGGGCACGGATCCTCCTAGCGGAACCGGCTCACAGGATGCCGGCACGGATATGGTCTGCGGGATCACTGCACAGCTCGCCTCGGCCGGTCCGCGGGCTATATCCTGACGGGGTATCTGCGGTAGGCCGGGCGGTTGTGGAAGGTCTCCTCTCATCCAATCGTAGCGAATGAGGGGCCCGGGTGTTCCCGGATAGTCAGCAAGCCATGGAGAGGACCGGGGACCGCGTGGAAAGCACGGCAAGTGAAGTGGGGGACAGTCCGGCGCCGGCGCCGTCCCGCTCAGCGAAGCGCAGGCCCAAGCGGCAGCGGAAACAAAGCAGAGGCGCCTTCGCCGTCCAGGTGATGGGAGAGCTGCTCATCACCCTGGGACTGGTGCTGGTCCTTTTTGTGGTCTGGGAGCTGTGGTGGACAAACATCGAGGCCGACCGCAAGCAGGAAGCGGCCATGGAACAGCTCTTCGCCGAATTCGAACCGGTACCGGGGGCACCCGCTGCCGGCGCAGAGCCGGGAGGCTACGGTGACCCGGCGGTGCTTCCCGTTCCGGAGGCCGAGGGAACCACATTCGCCGCTATCTACATCCCCCGCTTCGGAGCTGAGCACGCCCGCCCTGTCACCCAGGGAGTCGGCACAGCAGTGCTGGACAGCCTGGGCCTGGGCCACTATCCGGAGACCGCTATGCCGGGAGAAGTCGGGAACTTCGCCCTTGCAGGCCACCGGCAGACACACGGCCAGGTGCTCGACGCCGTCGACACCCTGGTTCCCGGGGACCGCATCTACGTGCAGACCGCGCAGGGGTATTACACCTACGTGTACCGCAACAGCCAGATAGTGCTCCCGGACCGGGTGGATGTCCTGGCACCGGTCCCCACCCAGCCGGGCGCGGAACCCCAGGAGCGGATTCTGACCCTGACCACCTGCAATCCGCGGTTTGGTTCGGAGGAGAGATTCATTTCCTATGCGGTCCTCGACTCCTGGCAGCCGGCCTCTGCCGGACCGCCCGAAGAGATTGCCGCACTCGTAACCCGCACGCAAGGACAGGGATAAAATGTACGCTTGGATCTTCCGGCATCTGCCGGGACCACTCTGGGTTCGGATTATCACTGCCCTGGTGCTGGCAGCCGGCGTGGTCCTGGTCCTGATGACCTACGTCTTCCCGTGGTTCTCGGAATTCAGCTTCCTTGCACCCCTCACGGATTCAACGATTGGCGGTTCTGAAACGCAATGAGCACCCGCATCCTTGTGGTCGACAACTACGACAGCTTCGTTTACACCCTGGTCGGCTATCTCCAGGAACTTGGGGCCGAGACTACGGTCATCCGCAATGACGACGTCAGTGTGGAAGAAGCCATGGAGCTGGCAGCAGCCCGTGACGGCGTCCTTGTCTCCCCGGGACCGGGCGCACCCGCAGAGGCAGGCATCTGCATCGATCTCATCCGCTGGTGCCGGGACAACGGAAAACCCATGCTGGGCATCTGCCTCGGGCACCAGGCGCTGGCTGAGGCATTCGGCGGGACCGTCACCCATGCTCCCGAACTGATGCACGGCAAGACCTCAGAGGTAGAGCACGAGGCAACAGACGTATTCACCGGCCTGCCAAGCCCGCTGACCGCCACCCGGTACCACTCCCTGGCGGCGGTGGCAGACACGGTGCCGGAAGAACTGGAAGTAACGGCCAGGACCCACAGCGGCATCATCATGGGCCTGCGGCACCGTACCGCTCCCCTGTCCGGAGTCCAGTTCCATCCCGAATCCGTGCTCACAGAGGGCGGCTACCAGATGCTCGGAAACTGGCTGGAAACCCTGGGGCTCAGCGGCGCCGCGGCCCCCGCCGCGACGCTGAGCCCGCTCATCAGTTCCAGGGCGTAGGCGGGAGCCCGCAGTCAGTCATCGCCGCGGGGGGGGGGGGGGGGGGGGGGCCGGCGGGCGCGGGG